>JAZJZU010000053.1:692-7352 GCA_040389605.1 Gemmatimonadota bacterium | reverse complement strand
GTGGAGTGGAGTGATCCCTGCCCCCATGTGGACGTTGGTCTCGGGATGATCCTGCTCCAGGCGATGAGCAACCGTTTCCAGTTCTGCGTTGGCCGATCCAACAGAAGCCCCGGGCTGCAATCGCGCGATCACCCGCGCAAAGTGCGCCCGTCGGAAGAACACCTGAGTGCGGTTCGCCACCGGCCACGCGGTGGGCACCCAGACGTCCGTTCCCGAAAATGGGTATGCAAAACCCTCGGGCATCACGCCCACGATCCGCACGGGTTGGCGATCGATGGTGACGCTTTTGCCGATGATATCGCGACTTCCCCCGAATCGTTCGCGCCACAGCCGATGGCTGATGACGGCGACGGGTTCGCCGGTCTCCCACGTTTCTGCCTCAGTGAATCCACGCCCCAGGGCCGGCTGAACACCCAGGACCGTAAAGAAGGTTCCGGTCACTGTTGCGCTCGTCAGCAGCTGCGGCGCTGCGTCACCAGAGAGCGTCACCCGCTGCACGAAGGAAAACCAGGCGGCCGCGTCCTTGAACGCCTTCACATTGCTCCGCCAATCGAGGAAATTGGCGGGCGCCACGTCCTGCTGATACCAGTCGCGATCGGGATTCTTCTCCCACACGGCAACCAGTTCATCGGGGTTGGCAAATGGCAGTGGCCGGAGCAACACGGCATTCACGGCGGAGAATATCGCCGTGCTGGCGCCGATGCCGAGTGCGAGCGTCAGTACCGCTGTCAGGGTGAGAACCGGGTTGCGTCGGAGCGTGCGCAGCGCGTAGCGCACGTCGCCGGCGAAGTCCTCGAGCCAGCGCGTGCTGCGACCATCTCGATGCAGCTCGCGCGTCTGCTCCACGCCGCCAAAGGCGATCAAGGCGCGGCGGCGGGCCTCCGACTCCGGCATCCCGAGCGCGAGGTTCTTGGAGGTCTCGAGATCGATGTGGAGCGAGATTTCCTGGTTCAGCTCGGATTCGACCCGCTCGCGAAAGAGGGCCGTCCGGATTCGCCGAAGGAGCCCGCCGAGGGCGCTCATCGGACACCCTCCTGGAGAATCAGATCGACCACCTCGACGTATCGGCGCCAGTTCGCCGTTTCGCTTCCGAGGGCTCGTCGACCGGAAGCCGTAAGTCGGTAGTACTTGGCCTGTCGGTTGTTTTCCGTGGTGCGCCAGTCGCTCTCGATCCAGCCTCGGTGCTCCAGCCGCTGCAGCGCGGGGTACAGTGAACCCTGGTTGACTTCCAGCACCCCGCGCGAAAGTTGCTGCATGCGCTGGGAAATACCCCAGCCGTGCATCGGCTCAAGCGTGAGCGTCTGCAGGACCAGCAGGTCCAGGGTCCCGCGGACGACGTCTGACGGAATGGGAGTCGGATTGGTGGCCACCGGGCGCTCCTGTCGAGTTCCGAGAGAAGCTCCTCGCTCTTCTGTCGGAAGTCAAGAGGAGGCCGGCACGATCCGATTACGATTCCCCGATCAGCCGACAGACCCTCTCCCCTGTCGCGCCCCCTCCTCCAGCGCCGGAACCCCAATGCCCCGCTCTTCCGCCGACCAGCTCATCACCCTCACCTGTTCACTCCTGGCGCTCACCACCATCGCGCTCGGCGCGTGGGTGGTCTACCGGCGGCTCTGGTGGTGGCTGCTGCTGGTCGCCCCGGTCCTGCTGATCCTCGGTGCGGCGATCTATTTCTTTGGATTCTTCCGGTTCACCCGGCTCTTCTGAGACGGTGCGCCGGATGGGGGCGCAAAAGAATCGGGGGTCAGCGCACCGCGCTGACCCCCGTTCAATTGCTCACCGTCGTGCGTGCTACTTCGCGCGGTACCGCCACGCAGTGATGGCGTCTCCCTTCCCCTCGGCCTTCCAGTCGTGCTTGGCACCTGGCTGCAGCGCGGGGATTGAGACCTCGTCGGTCGAGACCACCGTTCCCTCGGCCGTCAGGAACTCCACCACGATGGTGATCGGGGCAGCCGCGATCGGCTTCCCGTCGTCATCGGTCGCCTGCCGCCCGACGGCCTGACCGGTCAGCGTGGCACCTTCCTTCTTGCGCTGGAACTGGACCGCCTCCACCGAGGTCGGGAGGTGGATCAGCTTGGTGACCACCTTGATGAGGTCCTCCTGCTTGTTCTGCAGGCGATAACCCTCACCCAGATACTTCAGGTTGCTCTCGTTGAGCGGCTCCATCGCGACGAGCTTGAGTGCCACTGGCACGAGCTTGTCACCGGCCTTCATCGCGAGATAGGTATTGGCCAGGTTTGCCAGCGCGATGCGATCGCCTGGTGCAGCAGCCGAGACCTTTTCGAACGCCTCGGCCGCCTCGGCGAACTTCTTCTGGTTGAACAGACTCACGCCCATCGAGGCCAGGTCTTCATTCGTGAGGGTCCCGGCCGAGGCGCCGGCCGCAAGCATCTGCGACTCGATTTGCGACGCCTCCGCCGTGGCGCCGGTGGCCCGCAGCGACTGGATCAGGGCCTTCTTGGCTTCGAGGTCATTCGGTTCCCACTGCAGATACTGCTTCAGCTCCGTCGCTGCTTCTGCGTGCCGGTCGGACCGCTGCAGCACGGCGGCGAGGTTGAACGTCGCCGCATTGCGCTCCTTGCTGAACCGTTCCTCGCGAAGGGCCTTCTGCTGCGCGAGCTTGAAGTAGACGGCTGCGCTGTCGGACTCGCCCGCGTTTGCGAAGAGCACGCCCTGATTGTAGAAGCCCTGCGGGAACTCGCGCGAGATGATCGCGGCCTGCTGAAAGAGCGCCATCGCGGAATCGGCCTTGTTCTCGCGCACGAACTCGGCCGCCGGGGTCATCAGGGCAATCCAGGCGAGCTGGCGATATCCCTTGACGTCCTCGGCGCAGTCGGGCTGGAGCGCGACCGCCTTCGTGAACGCCGAGTCAGCACCGCGGATGTCGCCAAGGTTCAGGTCGAGGCGGCCGAGGTAATACCACGCGGCGGCACTCTTGTCCTGGCCGGAATTGACGATGGCGTCAGTGACCACCTCGACACCCTTCTTGAGCTGACTCTCCCGCTTCACGGGATCGCCGATCTCGACACCGGTCTTCAGGTAGGTCGCCCCGCTCGAAACCCGGAAGTCGCCGCCCTTGAGGCTGCACAGGGGTGACTGATACTTGCTCGACATCGCCTTGAGCACGCGCTGGTTGTACTCCTGGGCAGACGCCATCGCAGGTGCGACGGCGAGAGCTGCGAGCACGAACAGGCCGATCTTACGCATTGCTTCTCCTCGAATCAGAACGAAGGGTGCCCGGACCGGGATACCCGTAGACCGCCAGTTCCCCGTACTCTGGAGACGTTGGACGGTTGTGGACCTGCACGGTCAGGCCCGAAACCAGCCGGCAAATATTCCTCAGCCCGCCCGCTGGGGCAAATCGCCGGGCTCGCGATAGAGCCAGCCGGCACCGGTGTTGAACAGCACGACTCGCTCATCCTGGGCGATCTTTCCCTGCTCCTGGAGCACCACCGCAGCCGCCAGACTCGCCCCGCCCTCTGGTGAAAAGTCGATTCCCTCCAGGCGGGTTCCCCGGGCCGCCAGTTCCGTCATTGCCACGTCCGGGACTGCAACGGCCCCTCCCCCGGTCTCCCGGAGGATCCGGAGCATCAGCCGATCGCCGAGGGGCCCGGGCACCCTCAGGCCGCTCGCGACGGTCCAGGGGTCGTTCCAGGGCGTTGCAGAGGCCTCTCCCGCCTCGAAGGCCTGGACCACCGGTGCACAGCCCGTGCTCTGGACCGAATAAAGCCTCGGCATCGGGTCGGTGACCCAGCCGGCGTCCCGCAGCTCGTGGAACGCCTTCCACATTCCGATCAGTCCGGTTCCGCCACCTGTGGGGTAGACGATCGCCTGGGGCAGCCGCCAGTTCATCTGCAGGGCGATCTCGAGGCCGAGCGTCTTCTTGCCCTCGATGCGATACGGCTCCTTGAGAGTGCTGAGGTCCACGGCCCCGGTTTCTGCCGCCCAGGCCTTGGCGGCCCTGCCACAGTCCCCGATATGGCCGTCGAGCAGGATCAGCTCGCCGCCATAGGTGACGATCTGCGACAGAATCGTCGCGGGAGTGGTGGCTGGCGCGAACACCCGGACCGTTGCCCCCGCGCGAGCGGCGTAGGCCGCGCTCGCCACACCGGCGTTCCCAGCCGTCGGGATCACGAACCGGTCGGCTCCCGCGGCCACCGCGCGCGTGATCGCGGCGCTCAGACCGCGCGCCTTGAAGGCGCCAGTCGGATTGGTCGACTCGTCCTTGATCCAGATATCACCGAGACCGAGCACGCTCGCGAGCCGTGGCGCAGCGAGGAGTGGCGTATCCCCCTCCCCGAGCGAAACGGGTTCCTCGCCTTCGCGCAGCGGGAGGAATGACCGGTAGCGCCACATCCCGTGACGGCGGCGAACCTCCGCGCGCTCGGTCGTGGGATGGATCCGGTTGGGATAACGCACGAGGTAGGGGCGACCGCAGTCGACGCAGACGGTCGGGAGACCCTCCGCCGACGCGGTCTTGCCGCATTCCGAACATTCGAGATGCCAGTCCATTCAACTCTTCGCTTTCAGGTGGTCGAGGATGCGGATTGCGATGGCCTCGGAGAACCCGGGCAACGCACCGATGTCTGCTGGAGTTGCCGCACGCACTCCCGCGAGTGAGCCGAAGCTTTCGAGGAGCTGGCGACGTCGTGACGGCCCGACCCCGGGAATGTCGAGCAGCGCTGAGGTTATGGTGCGCTCGCTTCTGCGATGACGATTGTACGCCACACCGAACCGGTGGGCTTCATCGCGAGCCCGCTGCAGCAGACGCAGTGCGGGACTGCGACGCGATAGCCGGATCGACTCCGGCCGCCCGGGCAGGAAGATTTCCTCGTCGCGCTTCGCGAGCGAGGCAAGCGGGATGGATTCCACCCCGAGCGCACGCATCGCGTCGAGTGCGGCCGAGAGCTGTCCCTTGCCGCCATCAACCATCACGAGGTCGGGCAGCGGGCTGCCTTCCTCGAGGCGACGCCGGAAATATCGCGAGACCACCTCGTGAATGGCTGCGAAGTCATCCTGCTGGGCGATCCCCTTGATCTTGAACTTGCGGTACTCCGCCTTCTTGGGGCGTCCTGCCTCGAACGTCACCAGCGAGCCCACCGTGTCACGCCCCTGGTTGGTCGAGATGTCGATCATGATGAACGTCCGCGGCACCACGGACAGGCCGAGCTCCCGCCCGAGCGCATAGACCGGATCCTCTGCACGCTCGTCGGTTTCGAAGCTCTCCATCCGGAGCGACTCGAGCAGGTGGCGCGCGTTCTGGTCGGCCAGCTCCCGCCACCGGGCCGCCACACCGCGCTGCGGCACACTCAGGCGCTGTGCCGGGAGCAGCTGTTCGAGGGCCGCGAGTTCGGCAGGTGGGAACGGGAGCACGAGCCGGGGCACCTTCCCCTCCACGGGGAGGTACCAGCGGATCAGGAAGGCGCCCAGTGCTTCTTCGTCGGCGGTTTCATCGACGTTTTCGAGGAACCGGTGTTCCCGGCCGATCACGCGTCCGTCGCGCACGCGGAGCAGCACGCCCACGGCATCGTCGCCGTCGCGGGCGTAGCCGATGACGTCGGCATCACCGGTTCCGATGACGTCCACCGTCGCGGGCGCTTCGACCTGTTCGAGCCATTTCAGGGTATCGCGCAGGTCACGCGCGCGCTCGAAATCCTCGTGTTCGCTTGCGGAGGCCATCATCGTGCGGATGCGGGCCTTCAAGTCCACGGTCCTGCCCTCAAGAAACGCAATCACCTCGGCGATCATTGCGCGATAGGCGGCTTCGCCTTGCCGACCCACGCAGGGCGCCTTGCAGCGACCGATGTGAAAGTCCAGGCAGGGACGCTCGCGGCGCTCGCGCGGGATGTCATCGGTGCAGGACCGCACCGTGAACATCCGGCGCACGAGACCGAGTGTGCGACGCATATCGCCGACGTCGGTGTACGGGCCGAAATACCTGGCGCCAGCGAGGTCGCGGCGGCGCGTGGCCAGCACGCGCGGGAACGGCTCGCCGAGCGTGACGGCGATGGAGGGATAACTCTTGTCGTCCTTGAGCCGGACGTTGAACTTGGGAAGGTACTCCTTGATCAGGTTGTTCTCGAGCAGCAGCGACTGCGCCTCGTTTCCCACCACGATGGTCTCGACATCGGTAATCAACCGCTGGAGCCAGCGGTTCTTGGGCGACTCGGCGAAGTCGGTCGCGAAATACGACCGCACCCGACTTCGCAGGTTCTTGGCCTTCCCGACATAGAGGACCTGCCCCTCCGCATCCTTCCAGAGGTAGACCCCCGGCCCGTCGGGGAGGGTGTCGAGCTTGCGCTGCAACGCGTCGTTCACCTGCCCGTCCTCATTCGTCGTGCGACCTGGCCAATCCTCCCGGTGAGCACCGCGGCCTCCGGCACATCCCACCACATCGTGATTCCAAGATACGCCACGGCATTGAGGGGCACCGTGTAGAGCAGCATCGGGACCGGGGTGGTACTGACCGGGACGCTCAGTCGAACCACCGTACTGAGTATTGCCGCAATAATGGCCGCGATCCAGAGCTTTGCCAGTTCACTCGACGGGAGATCGAAGCTGCCGAGTCGGCTGATCAATCCGCGCCGCAATAGCGCGAACTCCACCCAGCCCGCGACGCCGGCCGATGCCGTGATGCCCGCCGCACCCCACTTGGGATCG
>JAZJZU010000053.1:0-682 GCA_040389605.1 Gemmatimonadota bacterium | reverse complement strand
TGACGGCGCTTATCCAGGCAGATCCAGAAAAATCCGAGCATCGCAGGCAGGGTCCGGGCTGCGAGAATTCCCAGGACTCCCGTGAGCACGATCCGCACGAGTCCACAACGGAGCGGCGTGACGGTGTCGTGGAGGGCGTAGAAGGTGGATGCGTAGAGCCGGCCGAGCGTGGAGGCGAGCAGCCCGATCGATGAGCCGGCGAGCACGGTCCAGACAAAGACGCTGTCGGCGTGATTGAAGCGACCGGTCTGGAACAGGGCGGCCGTGATGACACCACCCAGCGAGATGAAGCCCACGGCCGATGGCACGATGTAGTAGGCCAGGCGTTGCGTCGCGGCATCGAGACGGATGCGCAGTGCGGCGGCCACCGACGCCGCGTCGCCGCGCTCGCGCGCCATCTCGGGCAGCTCGGCCGCCGAGATCGCCATTCCGAAGAGCGACACCGGCAGCGTGTAGAGGACCTGCGCATTGGAGAGCGCAGTCACGGCGCCGGGAATGAAGTTCGCGATCCAGACATCAATCAGCGCGGAGATCTGATTCGCTCCGCGGGAAATCAGATTGGGAAGGAAACTGCGCACTCATGCGCGACGCGTTATCGACTCCCGAGCCGTTGCGTGATCCGCGCTTCGACGGCCATCCACATGAGCTTTGAGATCCGCAACAAGAGGGGATTGAGCAAGAT
>JAZJZU010000052.1:0-10339 GCA_040389605.1 Gemmatimonadota bacterium | reverse complement strand
ATTTCAGCAGACTCACAAGGTTTGGGGAATCGGGACCCCCGAATCTGCACCGGCCGGGGCCGGGGGACGAGGGGGGCAATCTGGCGCGAACCACGCGGTTCAGGTCGCCCGGGGGCAACCTGGAGATCCATTCTGCAACCTTTTCGGGTCTGGTACCGTCCATAACTACGCAGCCGGAGTAATTAGCCCTTTCCGCAGGCCCTTCCGGGGGATCGATGACTGATGGCGGCTACCTCGAGCTGAGTGCGCTCGAGTTTCACGTGATGCTGGCACTCGTCGCGGAGCCGCTCTACGGCTACGCCATCAAGGAGGCCGTCGTCAGCGAATCGAGCGGCGCGCTGCAACCGCACGCGGGGTCCCTGTATCGCGTGCTCGCGCGGCTGATGCAGTGGAAGCTGGTGACGGAGATCGAGGCCGAACCGGATGCCCCCCCTCACCCCGGCCTTGCCCGGAAGTACTACGCGCTCACGCCGCGGGGAAGGAAGGCACTGGGTGCCGCCGCTCGCCGGCTGAAGCAGAGCGCTCGCCTGGCAGAGGAACGCCTCGGAATCGTGGTTGGTGGCCGGTGAGCGCCCTGTTGCTGTGGCTGGTTCGGTTCCTTCCCGGGGACTTTCGCCAGCGCTTCGGAGCCGAGGTCCGGGCCCAGCTCTCGTTCGAATACGCCCGCGCGCGGTCACGGGGATTCCTCGCGGGACTGCGCTTCGTGGTGCCTGCCGCCTGTGACCTGCTCCACACCGCCGTCACGGAGCGCTTGCATCCCACTTCGGTGTCACACGACCTGACTCAGCACGAAGGAGACGAAATGAGCTGGCGACCAAAGGACTGGACCGATGACCTCCGCCACGCCGTCCGCAGCCTGCTGCGCGCGCCGAGTTTCGCGCTGGTCACGATCGGGACGCTGGGCCTCGCAATTGGCGCCAACACCGGGATGTTCTCGGTGGTGCGCACGGTCCTGCTCGAGCCGCTGCCTTACGGAGCCGTCGATCGACTGGTCTACATCAGTGCGTCGGCTCCGGGCTCAGAACTGCCGCCGGAGTTCGGTGTCTCGGCTGAGTTCTACCTGCAATACAAGGAACGCTCGGCACTCCTGGAGGACGCGGCACTCGTCAATTCGTTTACGTCCACGCTGCGCGACGGCGACCGGGTCGAGCGGATCCGGATGTCGGCCCCCACCGCATCGCTCTTTCCCACGCTCGGCGCGCAACCCATCCTGGGACGCCTTCCCCGCGCGGAGGACGAATCGCGGGTGACCGTGCTGAGCTACGCGCTCTGGCAGAGCTGGTTCGGGGGTGATCCCTCGGTGATTGGCAGGACACTCCAGGTCGCGGGCGACAGTCGCGAAGTGATCGGTGTGATGGGCAAGGATTTCAGGTTCCCGGTGGAGGGCACGCTGCTCTGGTTTCCCAACACGATCCGGCTCGAGGATATCCGGCCAGGGGATTTCGGTGCCGGGATGATTGCCCGGATGAAGCCCGGTGTCACCACGGACGCCCTGGCGAGAGAGTTGACCGGACTGGCGTCGCAGCTCCCCGAGCGCTTCGGCGGTCCACCCAGCTATGCGCGCATCATTTCGCAGCACCGTGCGGTGGTCCACAGTATGAAGGAGCAATTACTCGGTGCGGTGTCAGGGCCTCTCTGGGTGCTGCTTGGTGCCGTGATGATCGTGCTCCTGATCGCCTGCGCAAACGTGGCCAACCTTTTTCTGGTCAGGGCAGAAGGTCGGCAACGCGACCTCGCCGTGCGGCGAGCGATCGGCGCAGGCCGAGGTCAGCTGATCCGGATGCAGATGGCAGAGGCCGTGGTGGTTGCGCTCTGTGCGGGTGTCGTGGCGGTGGTCCTCGCGTCGGTCATCCTTCCCGCGTTCCTGAGCGCGGCCCCTCCAGGGATTCCACGGCTGGCCGACGTGCGGCTTGGCTGGAGTGGGCTGCTATTCACCCTGGCGGCAGCGTTCGTGGCGGCCATTGGATGCGGTCTCATTCCGGCGATCAAGGCATCTGAGCCGGACCTCAAGCGACTTCGCGAGGGTGGTCGCGGCGCAACGCGCGGGCAGACCTGGGTGCGCAACGGACTGGTGGTCGCGCAGACTGCGATGGCACTGGTGCTGCTCATCGGTTCGGGATTGCTGATGCGCAGCTTCGAAAAACTTCGTCACGTTGATCCCGGCTACGACACCCGCGATGTCTTCACCTTTCAGATCGCGCCTGAACGTCCATCCCTCACCGACGGGGAGAGTTTCGCGCGATTCGATCTCGACTTCATCGAACGACTCCGGGCACTGCCGGGGGTAGAAACGGTGGGACTGGTTGAAAACGTTCCCCTCGACGAGGGAACTCGTGCATTGCGATTCCACGGCGATGCCACGGGCCCCGATGGTGGCTCGCTCCTCAACCTGACCTTTGCGGCCGGTGACTACTTCAAGGCGATGGGGATCAAGGTGCTTGCCGGACGTCCGCTGACGAATGAGGAAAACAGTTCGTGGCGCGGCAATGTTGTGGTGAGCAAGGCCGCGGCTGACCTGATGTGGCCAGGGCAGGACGCAATCGGTCGGCGGCTTCAGCAGGAGGGCGATTCCATCTGGTATTCGGTGGTGGGCGTCGTCGGCAACGTGCTGCAGAGTGACTTCCGCGCGCAGCCGGAGCCCACGGTCTACTTCCCGCTGGTCGGCCCCAATAGCGGCTGGCGCATTTCGTCTCCCGCCTATGTGGTCAAGACGCCGCGCGCCGAACTGATCGCGGGTGAAGTACGGAAGCTGGTGCACGAGGTCGCACCGGAGGCGCCGATGTATCGCGACTACACCCTGGCCGGATTGATGGATCGATCGATGGCCTCGTTGACGTTCACGATGCTCACCCTCGGAATTGCTTCGATGCTCGCGCTCATTCTCGGGACGGTCGGACTGTATGGTGTGCTCTCCTACATCGTTGCCCAGCGTACTCGCGAAATCGGAGTGCGGATGGCACTCGGCGCCGAGGCTGGGCAGGTGCGGCGAATGGTCGTGGGGCAGGGAATCCGTGTAGTGGGGCTTGGCGTGGTGATCGGAGTGGTCGTGGCACTGGTGTCGACTCGAGCCCTCGGTTCGCTGCTGTTCGGGGTGGCTGCGATCGATGTTCCGACCTTCGTGGGGATGTCGCTGCTGCTCGTGGCGGTCGGGATGCTGGCCAGTTACCTCCCGGCGCGGCGGGCGTCGAGGGTCGATCCGATCGAGTCGTTGCGGAGCGACGGCTGAGGGTATGGAGGACAGTCCTCAAGAATTGATTCACGGCAAGCCATTGTTCGCTGCTTCGCTCGTCGATATCCTGCTTTCGAAGGAAGCGGCCGACCGACCGCAGGATCGTCAGGATGCAATCGTCATCCGCGAGATGCTTCGGGCTGACGGTGCGTCCGGCAATGCGTGATCGTGGACTAGCGTTAGCTTTCCCGCTCTGACCCACGACGATGCGTACTTCTCCGGAGATTCCCGTGAATCGTCTTGTTCTTGCCACCGCACTCCTTTTCACCGCCAGCGCCCCCCTCGCGGCGCAGTCCGTTGCCGGGAGCTGGGAAGCCACGATGAGCACACCAGGTGGCAGCTCAACGTTCAAGGTGATCCTGCGCACCAAGGGTGATACCGTCTCCGGGACGGTCTACCGCACCGCCGGCGAAGTGCCGCTCACGGGAATGGTGAAGGGCGACTCGCTGCACTTCAGCTACTTGATTGTGTACGGCGAGCAGCCCTTCCCGATCACGGTACACGTGAAGGTGAAGGGCGATGCGATGAATGGGATCGCCGACCTCAACGGCAAGGCCGACGCGCCGTTTTCGGCCCGACGCCAACCGGCGGTGAAGTCGGAGTGAGCTAGCCGGCTACGGCGCCGCGACCGCGGCGCCGTTGTGTGCCGCAAGAAACTCCAGCACCCGCGCGCGCACGAGAGGCGCCTGCTCCATATGCGGCAGGTGCCCCGACGAATCCACCGGAAAGAACTCAACCTGCGGGATCCCGCCCCGCACCACCGCTGCCTTGGTAAACGGCACGGTGGAGTCCTGCTTTCCCCAGACCAGAAGCGCCGGTACGCCTGTTCGCCCCGTTGCGGCATAGAGCGAGTCGAAATCGGTGAGCTCCATCGTGTGGACCGAGCGGAGCAGTGCCCGTCCAAAGCCTCGATAACGCATCTGCGTTCGGTACGCGTCGGCCCAGCCGGGAAAGCGCTCCGGATGCAGGAAGTCGGAGGCCTGGTTGTCGGCCATCGATGGCACCTGCGTGGTCTGCCAGATCCAGCTGCCCACCACCGGCCAGCCCAGCCACGCGGGGGGGTGAGAGGTGGACGCCGCCGGGTCAATCAGGGTGAGGGTGTTCACGCGCTTCGCGTGCGTTGCGACGTAATGCCCGGTCACGAATCCGCCAAACGAAAGCCCCATCAAGTTGATGGGCTTGGTCACGTGCAGCGAATCGAGCAGTTCGTCGAGCTGCTGGTCATACATCGCGCCATCATAGGCCGCATCGGGCCGGTCGGACCAACCCCGACCCAGCAGGTCGTAGCGAATCGTGCGATAGCCCGCGTTGGCCAGCGTAGTGAAGAGCGAATCCCAGATGTACATCGGCACCGAGAAGCCGTGCACCAGCACGACCACGGCTCCACTGTCGGGACCGGCCACCTCATAGTGCGTGACGCCGAGCGTCGAACCGCTGAATTGCCCCGCGACGCCTTCACGCGCCGCGGCATCGAGGGTCGCGTGCTCGGGATTCTTCGAGGCCCCCCAGGCGACGACCGCGACGATGAGCACCAGCAGGAGCAGGATCGTGCGACTCACGATGCGCTTCACGAGGAGTGACTCCAGTGTGGTATTGGTCGTGATAAAGGGGTGCGCTGGGCCGAGGACCCGCTAGAGGCTACCTCGCCCGGGCCCCCGGGGATAGTGCTGCCGCCTCCCAGCTTCCCGTTTCTCCCTTACCTTTCCGGTATGCCCACCACTCGCATACTCGGCACCGGCCTCGCCGTCCCTGATCGCGTCGTCACCAACGACGACCTCGCGCAGTTGATGGACACCAGCGACGAATGGATCCGCCAGCGCACCGGGATCCAGCAGCGTCACTGGATTCGCGAGGGCGAAACCGGTACCGACCTCGCCGTGCTCGCTTCGCGGCGCGCGATGGAAGCCGCGGGCGTCACGGCCGCCGAGCTCGATGCCATTGTCTATGCCACGTCATCACCGGATCACTTCGCACCCGGCAACGGGGTGTTCGTGCAGCGCGCCCTGGGCGCCGGCACGATTCCGGCGATCGACCTGCGCACCCAGTGCTCCGGCTTTGTCTATGCGCTCTCGATGGCCGACGCCTACATCCGCACGGGAATGTGGCGCACCATCCTGGTGATCGGGGCCGAGGTGCAGAGCACGGGAATGGACCAGACGTCACGCGGGCGCAACACCGCAGTGATCTTTGCCGATGGCGCTGGTGCGGTGGTGGTGCAGGCGAGCGACGAGGCAAACAGTTCGGCCATCCTGGGGTGGGACCTGCACTCCGATGGCAACTTTGCCGAGAAGCTCTGGGTCGATTCGCCAGGCTCCATCTATCATCCGCGCAACCAGCGCGACCATCTCGACAGCAAGGTCTTCCTCGAGATGGACGGCAAGGAAGTCTTCCGTCACGCTACCACGCGGATGCCGGAGTCGGTGCGCGCCGCACTGGCGCAGGCCACTCTCACGACCGACGACATCACCCTGCTGATTCCGCACCAGGCCAACCTGCGCATCTCCGAGATGGTCCAGCGCGACCTCGGCCTCCGTGACGACCAGGTCTACAACAACATCGAACGCTACGGCAACACCACCGCGGCCACGATCCCGATCGCGCTCGATGAATGCGTCCGGGCCGGGAAGCTCAAGCGGGGCGACATTCTGGCCATCACGGCCTTCGGGTCGGGGTTCCTCTGGGGGAGTGCGATTATCAGGTGGTGAGGAGTCCCCGCTGGCAGGCCCCCAAGCTGTGGGACGAGATCTGAAACAGACCGGCCCGTTGTTGCGTAGTGAAACAAACCTCGTACCGGAGTCACATCGTGTTCGGAGCTGCCCTCAACCTCGTGTCCCTGCTGATCACGGCCGCTGCCGGCCTCTTCATGTTCGGCCTCGCCCGTGAGTTCGTCCGCAACAAGCTCCGCTTTGTCGACGCCGTCCGCTCGCCGCTGGCGCCCTGGATGGCCGGCTTCGTGGTGCTCCTGGTGGCCTCCCCCATCGCCGCGCTGCTGCCGCTGGTGACCGGCTTCACCGCCGCCATTGCCGGGCTGGCCACCGGACTGGGCACCGCCAGCGGGGTCAAGGCGCTCAAGCGGGGCGAGTAGGCGCGAGTTACTTTCTGACTATGGCGACGATTTCCTGCGTCCGCTGTGGTCGGGAAGCCGAACGGCAGGCCTTCAAGCCGTTCAACAACGATCTCGGTCAGCGGATTTACGACAGCATCTGCAAGGACTGCTGGGCCGAATGGCTCAAGACCCAGCAGCAACTCATCAATCACTACGCCCTGGTGCCGCACCAGCCCAAGGCGAAAGACTTCCTCATTCGCAATCTCGAACAGTTCCTCTTCGGCGCCGGCGCCGCCGACGCCGTGCCGTAGCACCGCATCCTTCCCCGGGGGGCGATCCATGGTCAGCAGCACGAATGCGACGATGATGGACGATGCCGCAGCACGCCGCGAAGGCGTGATCACCGGACTCTTCGGTGCCGCCGTGGTGGCGGTCTTCTACCTTGGCGTCGATGTGGCGCGCGGCCAGCCGCTGATGACCCCCACGGTGCTCGGCGAAGTCTTCGTGATGCGCCAGGCCGCACTCTCCACCGGCACTCCCGACACGATGGCGATCGTGCTCTACACCATCGTCCACATCATTGCCTTCACGGCGTTCGGCATCTTCCTCACGGCACTCGCTCGGCGCGCCGAGCAGAGCGGCCTGATGCGCTATGCCATCGTGCAGCTTCTGGTGGTGTTCGAGCTGTTCTTCTATGGCTTGCTGCAAGTGGGTGCGGAGAGCGCGCGAGGAATGTTCCCGCTCTGGAGTGTGCTCGCAGCCAACACGCTCGCAGCCATTGTGATGTGCAGCTACCTCTGGCGTCGCCATCCCGCGCTGGCGCGCGCGTTTGCGGGTGGAGCGCTGGGCAAGGCCGAAGGAGTAACGCGCCGCGCGAGGCGCGGCGCCCGCATCATCGATCATCACCCATCACCCATCACCCATCACCCATCGATCATCGATCCTGCCATCTCACCCCGAGCTTGAATCCCGCATCCACCGCTGGCCCGCGCGGGATCAGGTCTTCCGTCATCCCGACCTGAATTTCGGGCCAATGCTGACCCAGTTTGATCAATCCACCAAAGTCGAGCGTCACCTCCGCATCATCGAGCGCACCGAACCCCGTGTTCTTCCAGTTCGGTGACTGCATCCAGAGCGTGGCGAAGAGTGCCTGTCGGCCACTGAACCGCCAGCGCGACGCGAGCTGTCCGCCCAGGAAGGTGTTCCGCTGAAAGGCCGCGAGGGGCCCGTGCGTGGGAGTGTACCCCGCCGTGGCACCGCCTTCCACCACAAACCGGGAGTTGTCGGCGAGGCGCGTGGTGAGCGCGAGCGAACTGCCGATCACATCCCTGCCCCACCCGTCGGCGCCAGCCGTTGGCAACGTGACGGCAGCGACGAGTTGACTCCGACCGAACCGGATACCCGCACCGAGCCGCACGTCGCCGAGGAAAGTGCCCGGGCGGCCTCGACTGATGGACTGTCCATTGGGGAGGGTGAACGCCCAGGTGTAGCGATTCTCGGTGCGCGCGTTGCGCGCCGGGACCTTGAGGCCGATGAGGTCGTGATACCAGTTCAGGAAGCCGTCGAGAAAGCCGTCGTAACCCCCGCGGACGGCCACATCGGCAACCACGAAGCTCCGCGGTGAGAGATCGCGAGTGATCCAGAGGTCGCCCTCGAGCGTCTCGGCATCGAAGACATAGTCTCGGCGGTCGGTGGACTTGGTCACCTCCACCGCGTTGGCGTAATCGATCACCGTCCGCACCTGCCAGCCGTGCGATGGGCGCACCATCGGCTGGGCATAGAGCGCACTGCGTGAGGTGAGGGCAGGATTGCTCGGCACATAGGGCGGCAGCTCCTGGGCTGCGGCCGAAGCAGCCAGACCGAGGGGCGTCAGGATCAGGAGGATTCGCATCGCGGAAAGCTAGCGAGGCACTAGCTTTGACGATCTATGCGCCCTGCCGTGAAGGTCATCATCCTGGCCACCGCAGCGATCGTCGCCGCACATCTCGGCGACAGCTGGGCCTGGCACCATCTGATAAAGCCCGGCATCTATGACCACGATATGGGTCGGATGTTCCGGACCGTGGGGTTCCTCCCCGTCTGGCTGTTGCTGGCGATCGGGCTCTGGCTCTCTACCGGCAGCGCCCGCAAGGGATGGCTGCTCGCACTGGTGCCCACTGCGGGAGGGGCGCTGGCCGAGATTCTCAAGATCCTGTTGCGGCGGGAGCGGCCCGGGCTGCACGACGGCGCGTACTACTTCCGGCCCTTCTCCGATCACCTGATCGCCACCAAGGACATCGGCCTGCCGAGCAGTCACGCACTCGTGGCATTCTCGGCCGCGTGGCTGCTCTGCCGGCTTTATCCGCGAGGATGGCCGGTGTGGCTCTTCCTTGCGGCCGCGTGCGCCGTGACGCGCGTGCAGGCGCAGGCGCACTTTCTATCGGACGTGACGGTGGCCGCGGTTGCCGCGTGGTTCCTGGTGGCCTGGGTGTGGCCGCGCTGGGGCGTCGCAAGCCACTCAGCGGAGTGAGTCGACGGACTCCGCTGCCGTGCTGTCGGGCCAGACCGTGATCTCTTCTCGCTTCCGCACCACACCTCGTACGAAATCGCTGATCGCGCGCCACCCGTCCTGATCGGGGTGGAGCGGGCCGTGGCGGAATCCGGGTCCCGGCACCTTGATCACTTCACCGCCGTGACTCCCCGCCACGAGCGCATTCGCCGCCACAGCGTCGAGCGCGTGATCACCATCGGCCCGCACGACCAGCACCCGGCCCCGCCAGCTGGAAAGCCGGTGGTCCTCTGCGGCGAGCAGTCGCGTGCGGAGCCAGCGCGGCGCGTGCTCCGCCAGTCGGGCCAGCAGGGGATGGTGCGGCGGCGGAGGCGCGAGCAGCACGAGTGACCGGTCGGCGAGGGACGATTCCGCGCCGAGCGCGAGGGCGGCGTCGAACGCCCCGGCGGCCGCGATGAGGGTGAGTGGCTGGGAGCGACGTCGGGCGAGCTGGCTGAGCAGCGCCGCCGCGCTGTCGAGGGCTGCTTGGCCCGAGGTAGCGGAGATCGCGACAGAACCGACGGCGAACCGTTCAAGGGTCGACTGCACCCCTGACCAGCGGCTCGCCTCATCCGCGGGGTCGGTGAGAATCAGTGCGAGCGGGACGCTCGAGTCGGGGCGGTCGACCAGTCGGACCAGGACCGCGCCCGGGAGGATGACTTCACGCGATGTCGACCCATAGAAATCGGGCATCGTGGGAACCGGCTGCAGGGAGTCGGGACCCGCGGCGGGGCTCAGGGAGATTTCTTTTAGTTGTTGTGAGTGCAACAACCACCAAATTGCCAGCCCGCTCAATGCGATCAGCAGCAGGAGCGGCCAGCGACGACTTCCGTTGCGGCGCCTCCGGCGGGGAGGCTTCTGCCAGCGGGCCACCTAGCTGGGGGAGTCGCCGACGCCGTGGACCCGGATGTCGGGGCGGGCGTCGGGATGGAGCGACAGATCGAAGGCGACGAAGACCACCTTCGAGAGGGGATAGAGGAGTAGCGGGGCGAGCAGCATCAACAAGGGAGCACCGTACTGCAGCAGGCTCCAGGGAGGATTGGGCCAGCTGAGGGTGAGCACCGCGGCGAGCGCGATCATCAGGAGGAATTCGGCCGTCACCAGGTTGAGCAGGTTGGCTCCCACGCTATTGCTGATCGTGAGCGAGAGCCCGCAGGTGGGGCAGTTGTCTCGCATCGCAAACCAGTGGCGGAAAAGCCCGCGGTGACCGCAGTGTGGGCAGCGAAGCGTGATGGCGCGGCTGAGCAGGGTGAGGCGGTTGGACATCCCGAAAGCTAGTCGGCTCCGGGCCGCTTGAGGGTCACGACCCGCACCTTGCCGGGAATCGGATGCTCGCCGGTATTGCCCGGAGCCGGCCTGGTCGCCGCGCGGATGGTCGGCAGGGTGGGTCGCTGGGCCGAGTCGGGGTTGGGCAGTCCGCGAACCAGCATCGAAATAAGGAGCTCGCACTGCTCCTCTGCATCGCGCGGTTCACCGAGATGGTGATGCCGAGACTCAAGGACTTGGCCGAGAACATCGGCACGACACCCACGAGCAG
>JAZJZU010000051.1:0-5491 GCA_040389605.1 Gemmatimonadota bacterium | reverse complement strand
GTTGCTGGACTTGCTGCTCCCTGCGGCCGACGGCGATCCCGACGACGAGGCACTGAAGAAGCGCCAGGCCGAGAGTCGCGAAAAGCTCCGGGTGCTGCTGGCCGAGGGGAAGCTGGATGATCGGGAAGTGGAAGTGGAGGTCACGCCGCAGAACTATCCCAGCCCCGACGCGATGCGTCAGCCCGAGGGAATGGACGCGCCGGAGAGTTCGTTCACCGACTGGCTGATGGATATGCTCCCGAAGAAGCCCAAGCGCCGCACGGTCAAGGTGCCCGATGCGCGCCGACTACTGGAAGACGAGGAGCTGCGCAAGCTGGTCGATATGGACGAGACCGTGAACGAGGCGCTCGACCGGGTCGAGAATCACGGCATTGTGTTCATTGACGAGATCGACAAGATCGCCGGCGAGAAGAGCACCACGGGCCCTGACGTGTCGCGTGAGGGTGTGCAACGTGACCTGCTGCCCATCGTCGAGGGTTCCACGGTGCAGACGCGGTATGGCCACGTCCGGACCGATCATATTCTCTTTGTGGCGGCCGGGGCGTTCCACGTTTCAAAACCGAGCGACCTGATCCCCGAGTTGCAGGGGCGGTTCCCCATCCGCGTGGAGCTGGAGCCGCTGACCGAGGCCGACTTTGTCAGGATCCTGACGGAACCGGAGAACGCCCTGACACGTCAGTATCACGCGCTCGTAGGGGCGGAAGGCTGCGAGCTCACCTTCGGGGCCGATGCGGTGGCCGAAATTGCCCGGATTGCCTGGCAGGCCAACGACCGGATGGAGAATATCGGCGCCCGCCGGCTGCACACCGTGATGTCGACCCTGCTGGAGGAGATCCTCTTCGAGCTCCCCGACGGCACGACCAAGGCCCTGGCGCTGGACGCTCCCGCGGTCCGGGAGCGGCTCGCGAAGGTGGTGATGGACGACGATTTGAGGCGGTATATTCTGTGAGCTCGATGATCGATAGGACCTGGCCGGCGCCGTGCCTCGCGCGGCGCGGATCTCCGACCGGATTGAAGTTCAGACGCATTGCTTGATAGCGCGGTTCCAGATCGATCATCGACCATCGATCATCGATCATCTACAACTCGTTTTCTGGAGATACGACTCATGCAAGTCACACGCATCGCCCTCGCAGCCGCACTGGTCGTGGCCGGGGTTACGCCGCTGGTGGCGCAGGGCCACGATGATCCGACGCATCAGGTCGCGGGCACGGGCCTGCCGAGCGGCTGGATGGTGCGCTTCGATCCGCCGTATCCGGGTCGGCCGGCGCCGAAGATTTCCGACGTGAACTTCCGGGTGATGGCGCCGGGCTTCCATCACACCTCTGGCCCTGCCGGCATCTACTACCGTGAGGCCGATGCCTCCAAGGGCAACTACACCGTCTCGGCGACGTTCAAGCAGGCCAAGAGCTCGCAGCACGAGGCCTACGGGTTGTTCATCGGTGGCAAGGACCTGCAGGCCAACACGCAGAACTACCTCTACTTCGTGATCAAGCCGCAGAACGGCACCTACCTGATCAATCATCGCACCAGCGACGGCAAGCCGGCGTCGGTGGTGGCCTACACGCCGAGCGATGCGATCAACAAGGACGCGCCGGCCGACGGCTCGGCCACCAACACCGTGGCCATCAAGGTTGCGGGCGACGTGGTGAGCTTCTGGGTGAACGACAAGGAAGTGAAGTCGCTCAAGAAGAGCGAGATCGACGGGGCGATGACGGACGGGCTGGTGGGAATGCGGCTCAACCACAACCTCGACCTGCACATCACCGGCTTCGGGGTGAAGAAGAACTAGCTCAGCGTTGTCATCCTGAGCGAAGCCCGCGAAGCGGGCGAAGTCGAAGGAGCGAGTCCCAACGGCAGTACGTAGGCAGTCGAACAAGCCGCCCCCCACCAGGAGGGCGGCTCGTTCGTCTCCAGGTTACCATCAAGCAGCAGGCCACCAGGCACCACTTCCTGAGCGCCGATTGGGCATGGCAAGAGCCACGTCGACCCGATCAAGTGGCAGCAAGTCGATGAGGCGAGCAATCCGACGGACGTGAAGCGGACGGAAAACGAGCTGCTGATAAGTTATCTACATGAAATCGCACACAAGAACGGCAAGGAGCACGGGGAAGCGGAGACTTTCGCCGATTACATGGGCTCGGAATACTATAAGTTCATCGAGTCGACGGACGGAGCCAAGTCATGCGTGTCCCGATAATATGCGCCGCACTGAGCACTGTCGCGATGTTGGGATGTCTGCGTTCGACAATTGAGCCGCAAACGAGTTATCGGATGCAACCCGCGGCGGCTGCTTCAGGCGAGCACGGTGCACGCTCCGATGAAATTGCTCAAGTCATCTCACTGTATCTCTTGAAGCGGGAACTGGTAACTCATACTCGGCCGGATGTTGCCGTGTGTGATCCGGAGCTCCAGAAGCTGTTCCAGCCGGGGGAACTGGAGAGAATTGCAAAAGCGGGCGTGGGAACCATGCTGGGAAGCGCGACCTGTCAGTCAGAGGCGCCCGAGCGGCCGGGAGTTACCCTACGCATCGGATCGGTGCGAGTCCACGGCGATACCGTGACCATCAAGGCCACCGCAGAGACACCCGCGCTGCTCTGGGCGGAGGTTGCGGAGGTCACAGGCAGGGGGGGCAATTGGTACGTGAAGAGAATCAGCTTCTCGGACTGGCTCTCAGACTGATCTGCCACGGACACAGAGGTGCGATCGTGAGATTCCCCTTTTTACGCATCTGCCTGGCGGCGACCTCACTCGCGATCGCTGCCCCCTCAACTCACTGCCTCGCCCAGGCCGTCCCACTCACTCGCGGCACCGTCATCACCGAAGAAACCATCGGTGTTCCGCTCACGCGTGTCGGCTCAGTGGCCATCGCGCGCAACGGCACGCTCGCGGCCGTGCTGACTCCCGGACCGCAGCTGATGGTGATCCGCGGCACCGGGAAGCCACTGTTATTCTCTCGCGCCGGCGGCGGACCAGGCGAGGTGCGGACCCCGGGCCCGATGGGCTGGCGTGGCGACTCGCTCTGGGTTGGTGATGCATCGCTCGGGCGCGTGACGTTGTTCACTACGTCGGGTAAGCTTGTCCGCACCATTCCGGTCCAGGTGCCAGGCTCACCGATTCTGCTCGCCGATGGCGGGACCGCCGTGATTCCGATGGCACGCGTCACCGTAGACGAACAGAAGCCCGCGATCGAGAAGATTCAGCGAGTGGCCGGTGCTCGCGTGCAGGCAACGCTGCTTTCACTGCTGAAGCGCTATCGTGCGTTCAGCGTGGCGATCGGCACCAGCCATATGGTGGGACAGCAGCCATTCGACGACTTCCCGCTCTGGGCCGCATTCAACGATGGCAGTGGATTTGTGGTCGTGAAGCGCCCCGCCGTGGCGCCGGGCAGGCCCGGGTTCACGGTGGAGCGCTACTCCGCCCAGGGGAAGCTTGTCTTCACTCGCCGATATCCATTCGTTCCCACGCCGCTCACCAGCGCCGATGTAGAGGCTGCCGTCAGCGGATTCGTCTCTGGCGTGCCCAAGGATGCCGAGGCGGCCGCGCGTACCCACGCGTCGGAGGCAGTGTATCGACCGAAGTACCTGCCCACTGTCACAAGAGTCGTCGCCGGAGAAGGTGGTGCGATCTGGCTGGCTCGTGAAGCGACCCAGGCAAGGCAGTTGAGGTGGACCCTGCTCGACTCGCGCGGCGCAGTGGTTGGGGATTTTCTGGTGCCTGCCGGGTTCGAGGGCCGGACCGGCACGGCGACCGCGCTCTGGGGCGTCGAGCGAGACGAAGACGATGTGCCACGGATCGTGGAGTGGAGAGTGCCAGCCAGGCGCCCTTGAACCCCTCGCACGACCCACCCCTGACCCCCGCTGTACCCGCCCCACCCCGCCAGTTCGTCTCCTCCTCTGTTGCAGCCCCCCGCGCCCGATGCGCGAGAGCCGGCGGCTTTGCCCGCCGTGAAGTCCATACATCTCAGGAGTCGACGATGCACCGCATTCACGTGAAAATGTCGCTGGCGCTCGTTGCCGCCGCGCTGCTCGCTGCACCAGCCCGTCCGCTCGCCGCGCAGGTGAACACGCGCCTCGCCTCGCCCGGCTTCAATCTCTTCTCGGTGAGTCAGGACGTCGAGATCGGCAAGAGCTCGGCTGCCGAGGCCGAGAAGCAGCTCAAGCTCGCGAACGACCCCGCGGCCAATCGCTATCTCACGGCCGTGATGCAACGGCTCGCCGCGGTGGCTCCAGGCGCGAAGTATCCCTACACCATCAAGCTGGTGGTATCGCCCGAGATCAACGCCTTCTCGCTCCCGGGTGGGCCGATGTACGTGAACACCGGGCTGCTGGCCGCCGCACGCAATGAATCCGAGCTCGCCGGCGTGCTCGCGCACGAGATGGCACACGTGGCCCTGCGGCACGGCACCAACCAGGCCTCGACCGCCTATCTCGCAAAGGGCGGGCTGAGCATTCTCGGCGGCCTGCTCGGTCAGGGATCGGGCAGCACGGCATCGATTGTGAATGCCATTGGCGGCATCGGACTCAACACCGCCTTCCTGTCCTTCAGCCGGAGCGCCGAGAGTCAGGCCGATGCCACAGGCGCCGACATTATGGCGCGCGCGGGATACAACCCGGTCGCAATGGCCGATTTCTTCGATGTCCTGCGGGCGGAGCAGGGTCGTGACCCCAGCAAGCTGGAGCAATTCTTCTCCGATCACCCTGGCGCCGCCGAACGCTCGGCCACCATCCGCGCGCTGGCGAAGGGTGCCACGGTGCGGAACGTGTCGGATGTCGGTGGCTTCGCGAGCATTCGGTCGCGCGTGTCGCAGGGCATCACCACCTCGACGGCCTCTGCCATTCCCGGCCGACTGACTCCGCCGGCGATTCAGCCGGGAACCACCAACGGGGCGGTGACTATTTCGATCGCCGCACCCTCCGCTCGCGCGGTGCGGTATCGTCAGCCCAGCGGCTTCCTGCAGGTGAATATGCCGTCCAACTGGCAGGTGGCGCAGAGCAACAGCACGGCAATCGTGGCCGCACCTGCTGGCGGGATTGTCGTAACCAACGACGGCGTGCAGCACATCATCTACGGCGTGATCCTGAATCACTACACCCCGTTTGCGAGCTACGACAACGCCGTTGCGAGTCGGTATGCACCGTTCGAGGGGACGAGCAGCGCCGGTCGCTCGCTGGCCGACGCGACCAACGACCTGGTGAACACCATCATCCGCTCCAACCCATACCTGCACGCCGAACCGAATTCGGCACGCCAGGAAACGATCTCTGGTGCGGCAGGGTATTCGGTGATGCTCACAGGGATCTCGCCGATCACCGGGCAGCTCGAGCAGGCAATGCTGTTTACCCGTGGGCTCGCCGACGGGCACGTGGTGTATGGGCTGTCCATTGTGCCGGCGTCGCGTGCCACTGAGATGGACCCCGCGATGGTCAAGGTGATGCGGAGCCTGGTGGTGAGTGATGCGGCGGGCCATCGGGCTGAAGCGGCACAGAAC
>JAZJZU010000050.1:17231-40742 GCA_040389605.1 Gemmatimonadota bacterium | reverse complement strand
CTCTCCGCGGCTAGCCGAAGACCCGACGGTTATCGCGCTGGCGACATAGGCCTCCGCTCGCGGGATTCTTCAGACGCCGCTATGAGGCACCCACGGCTCAACGCCCTGTTTGACTCCGTGGCCCCCGGAACGAAGTCCGGTGTGGTGGACGGGGGCGACATGATCGAGGCAGCGGATGGGCAACGCGCCTGCGCCTGGGACTCGGAGCGTCCGTCGATTCGGAGATCCGCGCCGCGCGAGGCACGGCGCGAGCGACTGCGCGCGGAGTGCTTGCGGCGCCAGCAGGCGGTCCTGTGCTGCGTTACGGCCGCTGTTCGCCCATCCGCGCACGATCCGGAAACTCGCTCCGCAACTGCGCCGTCGCATCGAGCATCACCCGCATCGCGGGTTCGGGAAGTGACGCCACGCCCACCACGGTGAGTGCCGGCGGCGTGAGTGTGTCGAGACCGGCCAGCAGCGCGGCACGCGCCCCGGCGACCTCTTCCGGCGTGGCGTTCCGCAGATAGAGCGTCACCTTCACCACGTCACCGGGAAGACCCCGCGCAGCGCGGACGACGGCGTTGAGGTTCGCGACGCTCTGGCGCACCTGCGCCGCGAGGTCACCGGCCCCGATGATCTGGCCCGCCGAATCCACCGGCACCATCCCCGACACATAGACCGTGAGCCCGACACGGACCGCCTGCGGGATTCCCTCCAGCGAGGGTACCGACGGGGCGGTGACGCGCTCGGGAGTGCTGGCCAGGGGCACGGCACCAAAGCCGCCGGGGCGGCCGCGCTGGGGGGCGGCGGAACAGGCAGCGACGAGCGTCAACGAAATCAGCAACAAGCGGGAATTCACGAGGCACTCCACACGCAGAAAGAGAGGCGGGCTAGTTGCCGTACACCGCACGAAGGCGGTCGATCACCGCCTTGCGGATGTCACGATACGAGGTGATCGGCCCCAGCTCCGGGTTGCCCGGCGCGAGGAAACCCAGTCCTCGCTCGGCGCCGGTCAGCAGGAAATCGGTGCTCGCCACACGGTATTGCCGGGTGGGATCGAGAGGACTCCCTCCCACCACCCAATGGTCACCTACCCGCTCGGCCCCGACAAACTGGAGATAGCCACCGGTCCCGCGATTGGCCTCCCCCTGGTCGAGCACCCGCCCAAGCAGCGAGCCCGACATCGTGGTCCCCACGACGGCCCCACCGAAGGGAAGAATCCGGATGACATCGTACTGTGTGACCGGCCCAGCGGGAATCACATCGTCGATCCTTATTGAACCGCTGTTCATCACACCCACCTCCGCCCCTGGGACCTCGGCACGGAGCGCCTCGGCAATCATCTGCGCCAGTGGAGCGGGGCGGACCCTGACCGTGGACTCCTTGCCATCGAACGGTGCCGGGAGGGTCGTGACGCGAGCGTGCGGATCGAGGCCGGCGGCAATGTAGGCCGAGTCGGAGCGAGCCACCCAGGTCGCGACCAGACGGGCGACGCGGGGGTCGGGCCGGATGGTGGAGTCGAGCACGATCAATCGGACCGAGACGTCCGGCCGTGCGCCGCGCTGCCGGAAATTGAGGGTCACTGCGGCCACGGAGCGGACGTTCGCGTCGGCCTTCACGATGGGGGTGAACCGCGCTCCGCGCCGGATCTCGTAGTTCTCGTGCTCGTGACCACCCAGCACCAGGGCGATTTCTGGGACCGACTCCACCAGCCGCTGGTCGGTCGCGAGGGTCAGGTGCGTGATCGCCACGATGGCATCGACGCTGTCGCGCAGCTGGGCCACTTCCCGCTGCGCCGCCACGATCGGATCCTCGAATCGGGTCCAGACGGGGTGATTGTCGTTGATCACCAGGCCGATCAACCCGATCCGCAGCCCGCCCCCACGGCCCCCGAACCGGAGGATCGCGTGCCGCTGGGTATGGGGAAACAGCACTCCCGTGGAGTCGGTCACATTGCTGACGACATAAGTGAACCTTGATTCACTTAGCCGTGCGAGGAACTCCTCGGGCCGGATATCGAACTCGTGGTTGCCGAAGGTGGCCCACTGGAGCCCGACGGCGTTGAGCACCGAGACCATCTGCCGCCCGGCGAGCCGACTGCCATCGACTTTTGCCAGGCCCATTGCCGACGGCGAGAGGAAGTCCCCCGCGAGGTCGGTGACGGTGTTGGGATACTGCCTCGCGAGCGCGGCGCGGAGGGTGGCCAGCCGGGCCAGGCCGCCGCTGCTCCCCCCGGCCATCGGGGTGATCTCGTAGATATCATTGAAGTGAATGAACGTTACGGTACGCTGAGAAGCCCGCCCTTGAGCCTCTACAGACGCCGGGAAGGTCGTCAGCAGGGCGAGGAGCAGGGGGGTCAGGGCGCGGCGCATTGGCAGTCCGGGTCGGGGTGACGACGGGAATCTGGTGGGGCAGGGACTGGCCCGCCAGCGCCGGTGTGTGCATCGTTCGCCGGTCGGAGCGTCACCGTCACCATCGTTTCCCTCAGGATACCGTCACTCCCTCAGGATATTGCAATGCGAAAGCTGATGATGGCCCTGGTTATCGCGGGGACGCTCACCGGATGCGTGAGCAAGAAGAAATATGACGAGACGGTGCTCGAGCAGCGCCGGGTCAACGAGCAGAAGGATTCGCTCGTCGCCGATGTCCTCGCGGCCACCCAGATGGTGACCGAGATCAATGCCGACCTGGCCCGGGTGAAGGCCCTGGGCGTGAGCCCGGTCTCGAGCGGTGATCGACCGCTCGCCGGCAAGGCCGAAGAGCGTGCCGTCCTGCTCGGCAAGATTCGCGAAGTCATCGCCCGGCTCGAGACGGCCGAGCAACAGGTTGACGCCCAGAAGAAGAAGATCGGTTCGCTCGGGACCGAGCGCACCAGGTTGATGGCCAATCTCGACAACTTCTCCAAGACGATCAACGACCTGAAGACTGCGGCGATGGCGCAGGAAGCGCTGATCACGGAGCAGAAGGCGCAGATCCAGACCCTGTCCTCACGGGTCGACACCCTCACCGAGCAGACCAATCAGCTGACGGTCGAGAAGGTGGCGGTCAAGGACACGCTGACGAAGGTCGTCGATGAGTCGAACACGGTGTACTACGCCGTGGGAACCAAGGATGAATTGCTCAAGCGCGGCATCATCGTGAGCGAAGGCACGAAGTTCCTGGTCTTCGGTGGCAAGACGATCGTGGCCGCACGCGACCTCAAGCCGGAACTCTTCCAGCGTCTCGACCGGCGCCGCGACACGATCCTCACCGTGCCCGAGCCGAACCAGACCTACAAGATCGTGACCCGGCAGAGCCCCACGCTGCTGGCCAGCACGGTAATGTCCGACGGGCACGTGAAGGGCGACCTGCACATCGCCTCGCCCGCGTTCTGGGACAACGGCAAATTCTTGATCCTCGTTCGGGATTGAGTCATATCGATCATCGATGAGCGATCGTCAATGATCGACAGGGGAAGGGTCGGCGCCTCGAAAGAGGTGCCGGCCCTTCCCCGTTTTCTCCGATGCTTCCGATTATCTTTGGGCCGTCCCTCTTCGCGAGTTGCCAATGCTCCGGAAATTCCGTTTCCTCGCCGTCGCCGCCCTGCTCATCTCCAGCGCCACGGCGCTTGCCGCCTGGCGCAGTGGTCCCGCGCCGCTCGAGCTTCGGGTGGTGAAGTCGCCCACCTGTGGCTGCTGTGCCGCCTGGGTGACCTATATGGAGAAGGCCGGCTTCAAGGTGACCGTCGAGAACAAGGCCGAGTTCACGGCACTGAAGCGCGCGAATGGCGTGACTCCCGAACTGGAGTCGTGTCACACCGCCTTCATCAACGGCTACGTGATCGAAGGCCACGTGCCAGCCGACCTGGTGAAGAAGCTTGTCGCGGAACACCCTGCTGGCGTGAAGGGACTCTCGGCGCCGGGAATGCCGCCGTCGTCGCCGGGGATGGATATGGGCAAGGAGCCCTACACCATCTATTCGTTCGATGCCTCGGGCCACTCGAAGAAGTACGCGACGCGCTAGCCTGTGACCGGTGAACCGCTGACCACCGATCGCGCCGCCCGGATGCGCGCGGCGCTGGTGCGAATGGTGGTTGGCGTGTTGCTGGTGGATGCCCTGGGGCTGGTGGTCTTTCTCTTCACACCGCTGGCGCACAGTTCCAATGGTCGCTACACCGTCGGCGTGGTCTGGCTGCTCGCGACGCTTGCGGTGGTGCTGCCCGGGCTGCAGGCCATCCGCGTCGCGCGGCGGCGCTAGCTCCCCGCTTCCAGGCGCATCCGCTCGCGCGCCGCCTCGATCCGCTCGCGCACCTCCTGCTTCAGCGCTGCCGTCGTCTTCCCTTCGCTCGACACCGGCTCAAGAATCTGCACGATGGCCGTCGCCGGATTGATCCGCCAGTCGTGCTTCGCAATGGCATCGCGAGTGCCGTGAATGGCGAGTGGCAGGACCGGCACACCGGCGTCGATGGCCAGCCGGAAGGCGCCGTCCTTGAAGGGCAGCAGTTCCTCCGTGAGCGAGCGCGTCCCCTCCGGGAACATCATCACTGAGCAGTGCTGTGCGAGCCGGGTACGGCACGCCGCGATGGCCTCGCGGGCACTCGCCGCGCGTCCGCGCTTCACCGGGATGTCGTTGGCCATCCACATCGTCCAGCCGAGCACGGGAATGCGCATCAGCTCCACCTTGCTGAGCCATTTCATTTCCCAGGGGAGGTGGCAGAGCAGCAGGATGTCGGAGAACGATTCGTGATTGGCCACCACGATATAGGGCAGTCGCGGGTTTGCGGGCGGCGTGCCGCGCACGCCGAATTTCCAGCGCGGCGTGAGCCACGTGGTCCACAGTCCGATCCAGCGGAAGATCCGCCCGCCGACGTAATTCACGCGGTCAAAGGGCCAGCCCACGATGCGGAAGAACGAGACCATCGGAAAGGTGATGATCACGGAAAGCACCAGCACCGACCAGGTCCAGATCGAGGCGAGGGTGGTGCGCAGGGGCGAGGGAGTGCGTGGCATCTGGGGGAAAAGGTAAAGGGGAGCGGCCTTGTTAGCTTCCAGCGCTATGGAACCCGATCAATTCTCCCGATTCAGCCAGCTGCTCGACGCCCCCGGACCCTCTGGCTTCGAGCAGGGCCCCGCCCGCCTCTGGCGTGAGGCCGCCCGTTTTGCCGACGAAGTCATCGGCGACGTCAGCGGCAATTCCCTCGCCACGGTCTTTCCCTCCAGCGGTGAGCGCGATGGCCCACGGCTGATGTTCGCGGGCCACATCGACGAAATCGGGGTGATGATCATTCACGTCGATGACGACGGCTTCTGCTACTTCGAGCCGATCGGTGGCTGGGACACACAGGTGTTCGTGGGTCAGCGGGTGTCGCTGCTGGGCCGCCGGGGCAGCGTGCAGGGCGTCATCGGCAAGCAGGCCATTCACACGATGGATCAGGCCGACCGCGAGAAACTCTCGAAGCCCCACCACCTCTGGATCGATATCGGGGCCCGGAACCGGGCCGAAGCGCTCGAACTGGTCGGGATCGGCACGGCGGGCGTGCTGGGTGCCACGCTGCTCCAGCTTCCCAATGGTCGAGTGGTTTCGCGCTCGCTCGACAATCGGGTCGGGGCCTTTGTGGTGCTCGAGGCGCTGCGCCTGCTGGCCGACAAGCGTCCGCGGATTCCGGTGACCGCCGTGGCCACCACGCAGGAAGAGATCGCCTACTCGGGCGGTGGCGCACGGACCTCTGCCACCTCGCTGCAGGCGCGCGCCGCCGTGGTGGTCGACGTGACGCACGCGACCGACTCACCCGGCGTGGAAAAGAAGCGGCACGGCGACATCCGCCTGGGTGGCGGGCCCGTGCTGGCGCGTGGGGCCGCCGTGAATCCGGTCGTGTTCGACTTGCTGGTGGCGACGGCCGAGGAAGAGGGAATTCCCTATGCTGTGCAGGGCGCGGCGCGCTTCACGGGCACCGATGCCGACGCGATCTTCACGGCCCATCACGGCATCGCCACGGGCCTGGTCTCGGTACCGCTCCGCTATATGCACTCGCCCAATGAACTGGTGGCGCTCGATGATGTGATGAACGCCGCGAAGCTGCTCGCGGCGTTTGCCCTGCGGATCGACGAGTCCACCGACCTGGTGCCGCGCTAGCGACGCCCCTTCCCGTGCAGCGCCTCGAACGCTTCGTGCGTACCAATGCGTTCAAGCGCGTGCCACGCTGCGGTGCGGACCTCGGCCTCGGCGTGACGCAAGAGTTGCCCGAGCTTGGGAATCGCGCTGACCATATGCCGGCGCCCGGCCACGTCGGCGAGTGCCGCCACCAGTTCGGGACGATGACTGCCCAGCCCCACGAGAATCGACTCTTCCGCGTGCGGTGCGGCCGCCAGCGCCTCGACGTAGGCGCGACGATCGGCGCGCGCAGTCGCGCCATTGAGCACCTCGATCAACGCCTCGACACCGTCGCGTCCCGCGCTGGTGATGGCGCGCGCTATCATCGAGGAGCCGCCGGCCGTCGGTAGCAGCCGGACCATCGCCTCGAGGTCTTCTCCCGAAACGGTGCGTCGACGTTCACGAACAATGATCGACCGCTGGGCGTCGTCGCAGGAATGCTCCAGCGCGTGGAAATCGATCAGCGCGGCTGCCAGACGCTCATAGTCTTCGGCCTCTGCTGCCGCACGACCCTCGGTCAGCAGGGGTTCGAGGCGAGTGGAGAGCTCGCTGCGATCGGCGGCCTCGGTCGTGAGGTCGGGCCCCCCCACGATCTGGCCCGGGGCGTTCATCGCGTACGGGTCGGCCGGAAGCTCTCCGCTGCTCGAATCGATCACGGGTGCCGTGCGGCCGGCCGAGACCAGCTCCGAACCAGGTACGGCGGCCTGCAACGCCTGGATCAGGTGAATCGGGCTGGGAAAGAGTCCCGCGGCCGAGGCGAAGATCTCCGCAACTTCGCGCCAGTGTCGGGGCTCGAGGCCGCCCGGGAGGCAGAGCCGGGCCGTGTCGTGGCCAGTGAGCGTGTCCATTACCAGTGAGACGCCCGGGGCCTCGGCCGAGACCGGCATATCGTTCACCAGGAACCGTCCCTCGAGGATCTCGAAGGTGACCGGAGTCCCGCCCGCGGCTCGTGTGAGCAGGGAGAGCGCACGATCCATTGCGGCGGCATCGATATCCGCAACGCGGACCTGATGGAGCGCGGAGGCGAAAAGCGCGGTCAGTGGGACGGGCATAATGGAAGTCTACATCCTCCGGGCCGTGGTGAGCACATCAACGACATTCGCCCTGCGATCGCGTCCCGGGGGGAGTCCCAGGCGGAGTGCGGCGGCAAGCGCGGCCGGACGCCGCAACGACTGGTCGTCGAGTACTTCACGAATCGCGCCATCGTAGACGATTCGGCCCCGCTCGAGCAGCACGGCTCGATCCAGGGCCTCGTGGGCGAAGGCGGAATCGTGGCTGATGGCCAGCACGGCCACCCCGTTCGCCGCACGGTGTCGGACCGCGCCGATGACCCGCTCGCGAGACTCGCCATCGAGGGCGGCGGTGGGCTCATCGAGCAGGAGGAGTATCGGATCCGGGACGAGAATTGCTGCGAACGCCACCAGTCGGCGTCGCGGCAATGGAAGGTCGTAGGGGTGCTCGTCCGCGACGTCGAAGAGCCCAAGTTCGTCGAGCACAGTATCGGTGGCCGCTCGAATCCGGGCTGGTTCCCAGCCAGCAAGGATCGGTGCCACTGCGCACTCGCCGCGCACCGACGCAGCAAAGAGCTGGCGCTCGGGCTGCTGAAAGAGGAACCCCACTCGTGGCGCAAGATCCTCCGGGCCTCGGCTGGCGGTATCCTCGCCGAGCGTCCGGACGCTTCCTGCGTCGGGTTGCTCAAGCGCCATCGCGAGCCGGAGCAGGGTGGACTTGCCGGCACCGTTGGCCCCGAACACTCCCATCGCCGTGCCCGCCTGCAGCGAGAGCGTCACATCGTGGAGCACCGGTGGACCGTCGGGATAGCTGAACGAGACCTGCGCGCACTGCAGTCGTGGTTCACTCGCGATGGTCGGTGCAGGGGCAACAATGTGCGGCGTCGATGGCAGGGGCGATATGCTCGCGAGCAGTGCGTCTGTAGTAATTGCACGCGGAGCCGCACGGTGTGCTGCCACGGCGAGCGTGGCGGCATCGGTGCTGCTCGCACCGGTCGCCAGCAGTGCATCGCCCGCCAGGAGCTCTCGCGGGTCACCGTCGAGGGCAACGCGGCCCCGCTGCAGCACGACCAGTCGGTCGGCCACGTCGAGCATATCGTCGGCGTCGTCGCAGCTCACGGCCACAATCGCGCCGTCACGCGCGAGTTCTCGCAGCAGCGCGCCCACTGATCGTCGCGATGCCCGGTCGAGTGCCGAGAAGGGCTCGTCGAGGAGCCAGGTCGTTGGAGCGGCCGCGAGCAATGCAGCGATGAGCACGCGCTGGGTTTCCCCACCAGAGAGCGCACTGGGCGCACGATCGGCGAGGTGGGAAATCTTCACCCGGCGCATCGCCGATTCGACTGCATCGAGAATCCGCGCACGCGGCCAGCCAAGATTCATCGGGCCCACGGCGATCTCTTCGCGCACGCTGCGCGCAACGCCACTCAGCTGCAACCCCGGTGAGGGGCCGAGATAGGCCACACCATCGACGAGGGGGTGACGGGTGGCCGGGTCGTGGCTTCCGGAGAGGAGCGTCCCGCTGCGACTCCCGCCCGTGAGCCGCGGCGCCAGGCCGGAGAGTGTCAGCAGGAGCGTGCTGGTGCCGGAGCCAAGGGCGCCGGTGAGCCACGTCACTGCGCCAGGCACCAGCGCCACGTCGATGCCGTCGAGCGCCTGCTCGTTCTGCGCGGGATAGCGGAACCGGAGTTCCTTCGCGACCAGCGTCACCGCGCAGTCACTCGCCACCAGGCCACGGCAATTACTGCAGCGAGCGAGGCCCAGCGTACCGTACGATCAAGGTGAGTGTCGGCCGGCGGATCGATGGCCGTGCGTGGTCCGTGATGCGTGAGTCCGCGCGATTCGAGGGCGAGGGCGCGGTCATCGGCTTCGGTGAGTGAAGTGAGCAGCAGCGGAAAGACCAGGGCGGGTATGGCACGGGCGCGAACGCGCAACGATCCCTTCACGCGCAGTCCGCGCGTGCGCTGCGCCTCGCGCAGTCGGTGCGCCTGTTCACCAAAGCGGTCGGCCGCATCGAGTGTGGCAACCAGCAGGAAGGCCGCGCTCCACGGCCAGCGGCGCGCCACGGCCGCCTGCAGAAATCGATGCGGATCGAAGCGCACGGCAAACGCGAGCGAGGCCGTGACGATCGCGGCGAGCCTGCTGCCCTGCTCGATGGTCCAGTCCACACCGGCGCGCGACAGGGTGCCGCCCCACGGCAGGGCGAAGCGCGGGGCCTCGCCGAGGACCCCGTGCATCACGAAGAGCAGCACCCAGATCGGGACCACGGCGAGCAGCCCGAGCCGGATCGCCTTTCCGGCACCGAGTGCGGCGGCGCCCGCGCAAATGACGAGATACAGCGCAATGGTGCCGCCAGGCGCCGGGAGCAGGATGGCAAGGGCAATGGCCGCGAGTGCGACGGCGCCACCGGTGAACGGGTGGCGACGGGTCATCGCCCGACCGCCCTGGCCGCGACGGGAAAGCGACCAAGAATGCGTTTCGGCAGGGCCCGGAGCAGGGCACCGACCACCACAAAGGCCACCGTCTTGTCGAGCACATCGGTGACGACCGATGCCGACGTCACTGCGGTGGAGAGTGGCAGGCCGAGGCCGCGCAGCAGCGCGCCGATGGCGGTAACGCCCCCGGCGGTGACGCCCCGGAATAGGAAGTAGGAGATCACGGCAGAGACCAGCCCGCACAGCACGCCGCACGCCGCCCCCCAGATCGCGCTCCGCAGTGGGGTCGCGAAGCCGCCGCGCCCGGCGGCCAGCGCGGCCAGGAGGGCGATGAGCCACTGGATCACCACGAACGGCAGCCACTGGTAGCCCGACAGCATCCCGGCGAGGAGCTGACTGACGGTGCCGACCAGTGCGCCGCCCGGGAGGCCCGTGAGCACGGCGACGAGCATCGTGCCGAGGGTGTCGAGGTACACGGGCAGGCTCAGTTCAGCCGCGATCCGCCCCACGACGAGGTTGATCGCGACGGCCGCAGGTACCAGGGCAAAGAGGCGAGGTGACATTGAGGGGTGGGAGCCCGGGGTGAAGATTGGTAGAATCTAGACGCTCTGACCTTCGGACCGTCTGCTATGCCTGCAGTCCTCGATGCCGCCCACGTCGTGAAACGCCTCCACTCCGCCTTCAGCAAGCAGCTGCCGCGGGTGGAGATGTTGCGACTCGCCGCCGACCTGATACGTGAATCGGGAGCGCCCTACACCTCGGTCTACCTCTATATGCTGCAGGGAGACGAGCTGGTGCTCGAGGCCTGGAGCGGGCGCGACACCGATCACCAGCGCATTCCCGTGGGCAAGGGCGTCTGTGGGACTGCGGTCGCAACCGGCGAAGACCAGAATGTCGGCGATGTCCAGGGCCGGGAGAACTACATCGCCTGCAACCTGTTCACTCGCTCCGAGCTGGTGGTGCTGATCAAGCGGGGCCCGAATATTCTCGGCCAGATCGACGTCGATTCCGACGTGCTCGATCCCTTCACTCCCGAGGAAGTGCAGGCCGTGCGGCAGGTGGCCGAGGCGCTCGCGGTCCTGCTGTGAGCGGCGGATGACGGCCGAAACCCTGAGCACCACTCGCCAGGTCCGCGGGGTCTCGCTCTTTGAGCGGCGCAGCGGCGCTGGCCCCGAGACCATCGTGCTGCACGGCGGTCCCGGCGCGCACCACGATTATCTCCTCCCTGGCTTCGATCTGCTCGCGCACGGACGCACGCTGATCTACTACGATCAGCGCGGCGGCGGTCGTTCGGCGGTCGCGCGCGATGTCCCGGTCGGATGGCGTGAGCAGGTGAACGATCTCGAAGCGCTGCGCGACGTCTGGGGACTGCAGCAGCTCTCGCTCCTCGGATATTCCTGGGGTGCCCTGCTCGCGATGCTCTATGCCGTGACCTATCCTGATCGCGTTGCCTCGCTGGCCCTGGTGTCGCCCGCTCCCGCGGCCAAGGAAGAACGCCTCGGCTATGAAGTGGCATTGGCGGCGCGCGGCAGCACGCCCGCCCTGCAGGCCGAGCGCGCCGCGTTGCAGACCAGCGGAATGCGGTCGAGCGACTTGCCCGCCTACAACCAGCGGCTCTTCGAGCTGGCGGTCGCGGGATATTTTCACGACCCCTCCCGCGCGCGCGAACTGACACCGTTCCGCGTCACCGGTCGCACGCAGCAGGAAGTCTGGAACTCCCTGGGCGATGACTTTGATCTCCGGCCAGCGCTGCGCGCGCTTCACGTGCGCGCGCTCGTCGTGCACGGCGACGATGATCCCATTCCTGTTGCGACGGCGACCGCCACAGCGGAGGCGCTGCACGCGCCGCTGATCGTGCTGCCGCATTGCGGGCACGTTCCGTATGTCGAGGCGCCGGATGCGTTTGTGGCGGCACTCGACCCCTTCCTGCCACGCGCGTGAGCTCCCCAGCGGTGCAGCCATTCGACCTCGTCTTCGGCACAATGGCGGAAGAGCGGTTTCCGCCCTTGCAGGCCGCGCTGCCGCCGAGGCCGGGGATCGATCAATTCCTCCTCTCTCGACCCGTGGTCGAGTTGCTTCGCGACCTGCGCCCCGAGGAGGGGCTGGGCGAGGGGGTGGACGAGTTTGTTGCATTTGTGCACGCCTGTTTTCGCTACTGGGAAGACGGCCAGCGGCTGATCGGGTTCGACGAGCCTGCAACCCGGGCGCTATGCGAGACCGGTTCCGCGAGCCAGCCAACCCACGTCCGCAGCGACACGGCGTACATTCAGGTGGCGCCGCGACTGGTGTGGGGGCGACTCGATGAGGGAGACCTCTTCGAACCGCTCGACGGCTGGTTCGCCTTGCCGGAGTCCGGCGGCCTCCGGGTCGTGGCGTGTTTCGGGGTCCATCCGAATCGACCGGGGCTCTCCCTGCTGGTGGTCGAGGGGCCGCCGCCGGGTGAGGTACGCCGGGAAGACGGCTCGAAACTGTTTGCGCCCGTGATGCCTGGGGGCGACAGTGCCGGTCTTCACGCGGTGGTGGCTCCCGAGGAACTGCTGTTGCTGGCGTGGCGCGCGGAATCGCGCATGGAGGCGTGACGGAATGGCGGTGATGGACCGGACTGGAGTGGCGCGCGCGCTCGATCAGCTCGCTGCGTATCTCGAACTGAAGGGCGAGAACACGTTTCGTGTGCGCGCCTTTACCGGTGCTGCGAAGACCGTCGAGGGCTTTCCGGGTGAACTCGAGGCCGCCATCGCCGACGGATCACTCGCGGAGGCGAAGGGGATCGGCCCCGCGATCCTGCAGGTGATCACCGAGCTGGTGCAGACCGGCCGTTCGGAATTGCTCGAGCAGCTTCGCGAAGATGTTCCACCCGGGCTGGTCGAGATGCTCGGCATTTCAGGGCTCGGTGTGTCGAAGATCCGCACGCTCCACGAAACGCTCGGCATCGAGACGCTGGCCGAACTCGAAGTGGCCGCGCGAGACGGGCGGCTCGCCGCGCTGCCGCGTTTCGGGCAGCGCACGGCCGAGAACATCCTGCGCGGCATCACCTTTCTGCGCGCGGCGAGCGAATGGCGGCTCTCGCATCATGCCGCGCAGGAAGCGCACGCGGTGGCCGAGGCGCTGGGAAAGTTGCCACACATCCTGGCGGTGCACGTCGCCGGCGACGTCCGGCGCCGCGCCGAAGTAGTGCGCGATCTCGTGATTGTGCTGGTGGCCGACAGTCCGGCAGAAGAAGTCTTCCGGCAACTCGCGGCCTTCCCGGGCGCGAGCGAAATCGCGGGGCAGGACGAGCGCAGTGCCACGCTGCGCCTTGCGGGCGGAAGCAGCGTGCAGGTGATTGTCACGCCGTCGCAGAATCTCGGGGCAGTGCTGGTCCAGGCCACGGGAAACGATGGCCACCTTGCCGCCTTGGCACGGGTCGGGCAGGAGGCGGGATTCAATCTGGCCGGCGTGGCACTCTGGAAGGGGAGTCAGTTCGTGCCCACGCCAACGGAAGAGGCGCTCTATGGCGCGCTGGGCCTCCCGTGGATTCCACCCGAGCTGCGCGAGAGCGGCAGCGAAGTCGAGCGCCCCGTGCCGGTGCTGCTCACGCGCGGCTCGATGCGCGGCTTCCTGCATTGCCACACGACCTATTCCGACGGCAGCAACAGTGCGGCGGAGCTCGCGGCGGCGTGTCGCGATGCCGGCTATCAGTACCTGGGGATCACCGATCACTCGCGTGCGGCCGCGTACGCCGGCGGAATGACGCCCGACGACCTCAAGCGCCAATGGGATGAGATCGATGCGCTCAACGCGACCAATCCTGGCGTGCGCGTGCTCAAGGGAATCGAGAGCGACATCCTCGCCGATGGCAATCTCGACTATCCCGACGACATTCTCGCGGGATTTGATTTCATCATTGCCTCGATCCACTCACGCTTCAACCTCAGTGAAGCCGAGATGACCGAGCGCGTCTGCCGGGCGATGGCCTCGCCGTATATGACCATCCTCGGGCATCCCACGGGACGCCTGCTGCTCGCGCGCGAGGCGTATCCCATTGACCTCGATCGCGTGTTCGAGGTGGCGGCGGCCAATCGCGTCGCGATCGAAATCAATGCCGATCCGCACCGCCTCGATCTTGACTGGCGCGTGCTCGCGCGGGCGCGCGAGGCCGGGGTGATGATTTCGATCGGCGCCGATGCGCACAACATCGCCGGCCTCGCCAACGTGGACTACGGCATCGGGATCGCCCGGAAGGGTGGTCTCGGCCCCGACGACGTCCTCAATTGCCGCGACGTCGACGGCTTCCTCGCCTTCGCTGCGCAGCGACGGCCGTAGCCGGAGGATGCCAGCGCCCCGCCTTGGCAGGGAGTCCGCCGCCGCGCGCGCCAAGCGCGCGCTGGAGATCCTGGAGCGGCTCCGGGCCGAGTACCCCGATGCCCACTGCGAACTGAACTACACCTCACCATTCGAGTTGCTCGCCGCGACGATTCTCTCGGCCCAGTGCACCGACGTGCGCGTCAACCTCGTCACGCCCGAACTCTTCCGCCGCTGGCCCGATGCCTTTGCCCTCGCGGCCGCGAGCCAGGACGATGTGGAGGACGTGATTCGCAGCACCGGGTTCTTCCGGAACAAGGCCCGCAGCCTGATCGGAATGGCCCGCGCCCTGGTCGCGAGCCACGATGGCATCGTGCCCCGCACGATGGAGGAGCTTCGCCCGCTTCCCGGTGTGGGACGGAAGACGGCGAACGTCGTCCTTGGAAATGCCTATCAGTTGCAGGAAGGCGTCACTGTCGACACCCACGTGCTGCGGCTCTCGCGCCTGCTGCGGCTCACGCGGGAGAGCGATCCCGAAAAGGTCGAACGCGACCTGATGCGGCTGATCCCGCGCGAGGACTGGGCCCTGATCTCCCACCTGCTGATCTGGCACGGCCGGAGGGTCTGCATCGCGAACAGGCCCAGGTGCGACGACTGCACACTGCGAAGCCTGTGTTCCAGTGCGCGATGATCATCGTATATTGGAACCCTACTTCAAGAGGATTTCACGCATGTCGAAAACCGCAATCATCGAAACCTCCCGCGGCACCATCACGGCCGAGATGTTCGAAAAGGATGCCCCGGGGACGGTGGGCAATTTCGAGAAGCTCGCCAACAGCGAGTTCTACGACGGCACGCGCTTCCATCGCGTGATCAACAACTTCGTGATCCAGGGCGGCGATCCGCTCTCGAAGGATCCGAACAATCCGCGCGTGGGAACCGGTGGCCCGGGCTACACCATCAAGTGCGAGACCGACACCAGCAAGCACAAGCATTCCGCTGGTTCGCTCTCGATGGCCCACGCCGGGAAGAACACGGGTGGCAGCCAGTTCTTCATTGCGCATTCGGCGCAACCGCACCTCGATGGCGTGCACACCGTCTTTGGTCAGGTCACCGACGGGATGGATGTGGTCAACAAGATCAAGCAGGGTGATGTCATCACCTCCATTCGAGTGAGCTGAGTACGCACGTCGATCTCGCGGTCCTTGCCGACTACGCCATGGTGGACCAGCACGGAAAACTTTCCGTGCTGGGCATCTGGCGTCAGGTCGTGGTCAGCCAGTTGCCCGCGATGCATCCGCGGGCCCACCTGGTGCTGCACCTGCGCGGCCGCCGGACCGAGCTGGGCAGCCACGAAATCGGCGTGCGGCTGATCGATCCCTCGGGGTCACTGCTGCTGGGGCAATCGGGCACGATGGAAGTCAACGAACCGCCCGCCGGGGTGGTGGATGTCGAGACCTCGGCGGTGTTCGTCTTCGATCTCCCGCTTCCCCTGGCTGGTGACTACCTCTTTCTGGTCGAACTCGATCACGTCGAGGCAGCGCGCGTGCCATTTCACGTCGGCGTGCTGACCAACACGGCGGGGATGCATTGAACAGCACGGCGTGGTCCCGGGATCGGGCCTGGGAGCTGATGACCAGCTGGACGCCCTCGCTGGCGCTGCGCGGTCATATGCGCGCGGTCGAGCTGGTGATGCGCCATATGGCGCCGAAATTTGGCGGCGACCCCGAATGGTGGGGCGTGGTGGGGTTGCTGCACGACTTCGACTACGAGCGGCATCCCAACCCCGAACGTTCTGCCACGGAGGAGCACCCGAGCACTGGTGTGCGGCACCTCCGAAGCGAAGGCTTTCCCGAGGAAGGCTGCGAGGCAATTCTCGGACACGCCGAGTTCACGCACACCACGCGGGAAAGTGATCTCGCACGGGTGCTGTTTGCGATCGACGAGCTCTCGGGGTTCGTGGTCGCGTGCGCGCTGGTGCGTCCTTCGCGCTCGCTGGCCGACCTCGAGCCGCCGTCGGTGCTGAAGAAGCTCAAGGACAAGGGGTTCGCGCGCGGCGTCAGTCGCGAGGACGTCCGACTCGGCGCCGAGCAGCTCGGTGTGCCGCTGGCCGATCTCGTGACTGATGTGCTGACAGCACTGCGACCGCACGAACAGGAGCTTGGACTGGGTGGCGCGTGACGGAAGACCTGGTTCCCGATGGCGAGGAGGCCGTCGAGGCGCTCGAGCGCGCGGTGGAACGGGCCTCGGGAGCCCAGTCCGTCGGCGGCAACCGCGTTGACCTGCTGATCGATGGCCCGGCCAATTTCGATGTGATGCTGCAGCAGATTGCGAGCGCGCAGTGCCGGGTCCACCTCGAGAACTACATCCTCCACGACGACATCATTGGCCGTCGCTTTGCCGAGGCACTCATCGCCAAGGCCGGCGACGGCGTGAAGGTGCGCGTGCTCTACGACTGGCTCGGTTCGTGGGGCACACCGCGGCGTTTCTGGGCGCGGTTGCGTGCGGCGGGCATCGAGGTGCGTGCCTTCGGGCCGCCATCGCTGCGCGATCCGCTCCTGCTCGCGTCGCGCGATCACCGCAAGGTGCTGGTCATCGATGGCAGGATGGGTGTCACCGGCGGGCTCTGCATCGGCGACGAGTGGATGGGCGACCCCGCGCGGAAGCGGTTGCCGTGGCGCGACACCGGCGTGAGCATTGTGGGACCCGGTGCCCGGCTGCTCGACGTGGCCTTCGAGCGGGCCTGGAATTTCGCGGGTGGAACCCCGATTCCCGACGACGAAATCGATGGCGACGTGCCGGAAGGGGGCAGCACGGCAGTGCGGGTGGTTGCCACCGAACCAGGCCGGGAGCGCGCCTACCGTACCATCGAACTGCTGCTGGGGATCAGCGCCTCCAAGATCTGGGTCACGGAGGCCTACCTCGCCGCCCCGCAGCGGCTCTACCAGACCTTCATCGACGCGGCGCGCGACGGCGCCGATGTCCGGATCCTGCTTCCCGGCGCGAGTGACCTCCGGGTGGTGCGCAATCTCAGTCGCGTCGGGTACCGTGGCTTGCTGGCGGCCGGCGTCCGGATCTTCGAATGGCGGGGGCCGATGCTCCACGCCAAGACCATCGTGGCCGATGGCCACTGGGTCCGGGTCGGGTCGAGCAATATGAATGCCTCTTCATTAATGGCGAATTGGGAACTGGACGTCTTCTTCGGCGACCCCGCGCTGGGCGAGCAGCTTGAGCAGCAGTTTGTCGCTGACCAGGCCCGAAGCAGCGAAATCACCCCCCGACCTCGCCGGATCCCGAGCCTGTTCGGACGGCAGATTCCGCCGAAGCTGGCCCGGGAGCGGCCGGTGCACACCGACGGATCGCAGCACCAGCGGAGCTTTCGGGAGCGCCGCAAGCAGGCGATTGTCACGGCGGGGGGGCTGATCCGGGGTGCCCGGGCAGCGTTGTTTGGCCCCCTCGCGCTCGTGCTGGTGGTGGCGGCAGCGTTGTTCCTGATCTTTCCTGTCGTCACGGCCTATGTCGCGGCGGGCCTCAGCGGGCTGGGAGCCGCGGCCCTGATTGTCCGGGCGCTGGGCCACCGGGGGCGCACCTGATGCTCAACGGAGCCGGGGTCCCCCGCGTATGACGGGCGTGGATGAAGCCAAGCTCGCGGCCAGGGCCGCCGAGGGCGATGCGGAGGCTTTCGGGGAGTTGGTGGCCCTGCACGCTCCAATGGCTCGACGGGTGGCTTACGCTGTTCTGGAAGAGAAGGAAGACGCCGACGATGCCGCCCAGGAGGGTTTCCTCTCTGCGTGGCAGGCAATCGGTCGCTACGACCCGAGGCGGGCGTTCCGGCCGTGGCTGATGCAGATCGTGGTGAACGCTGCCAAGGACCTGCGCCGCCGTCGCCGGGTCCGGGCCGCCGATCCGCTGGATCACGTGGCCGCAGCATCGCGGGACGATCCGGCCCGGGATGCCGGGGCACTCGATCTGGGTGAACGGCTCAAGGCGGCACTGGCCACGCTTCCCGAGCGACAACGACTCGCCGTGGTGCTGTTCGATGCAGAAGGGTATGCGCAGGCAGAGATTGCGACATTGTTGGGAATACCGGAAGGAACCGTGAAGTCCGATGTGTTTCACGGCAGGAGGGCACTGCGAAAGGTGCTCGAATCTGTGAAGGAGGAGTGGGATGAGTGATCTGTCGCCGCTGGATGCCGAACCGGATCCAGAACTCGGGAGTGCGATTCGCGCCGCGTTGACGATGCCACACGATGGCGCCTTCGTGACGCGGGTGCGCGCCCGGATGGGCAAGCGCGCCTGGGATGACGAACTGGCGGGCTGGTTCTGGCAGGGGCTGATTGCCGCCTCGCTGGCCACGGTCCTCGCTGGATGGGGCTGGTCGCGCGTTGCGACCACTTCGACGGCCAGCGCATCGGTTGCGAGTGAGCTGCTCGATGGCTCACGCCCCGGTGCCGAGATCCTCCTGGTGTCGTTGACATCGGAGGGCCGGTGAACCCCTCGCGCAGCCGGGCGATGGCACTCCTGTTCGCGGCATTCGTCGCCGGAACGGTGCTCGGCGTCGTTGGCCTCACGCTCGCGTTCCGGGCGGGCAAGGCCGACTTCATCTGGCGCGGTCCGGGTGGTTCGCGTGGTCCTCAGGGCAACAGCCTCGGCGCGCGGGTGGCCAAGGACCTCGAGGTATCGGCGGATCGTCGCGACAGCATCATCGCGATCTACAAGCGTGGTGGTGCGGCAGTCGACTCGATCGTGCGCAACGGCATCGCGCCACAGATGGATTCGCTCTGGGAGTCAATTCGTCCGGTGGTGGACGCGCGTCGGCAGCAGACGCGCAGCGAGGTCAGGGCACTCCTGACTCCCCCACAACAGGAAAGGTACGATTCTATGGTCAAGGCAAGTGATGAGAACCGCAGGAAGATGCGCGACCAGATGCGCGGAGGTCCCCGTGGCGAGCGCTAGCCGCAACCTCGTGATGCTGATGGCGCTCGCCGCTGCTCCGCTTGCGGCGCAGGGTGCACCGGCCGCCGTGACGCTGGCGCAGGCGCTGCAGATGTCGGAACGCGTCCAGCCTTCGATCGTGACCGCGCAGGGCCAGGTGCGGAGCAGCGAGGCACGGGTCCGCGCCGCGAAGGGCGCCTTCCTGCCATCGCTCTCGGCCTCGTCGAGCGGGAGCCGCGGTTACTCCGAGGGCCCGCAGCGCATCGATCCCGTGACGCAGCAGCTCGTCAGCGGCAACTCATCGTCCCAGAACGTCGGCTTCGGCTTTTCGTCCCAGCTGACGATTTTCGACGGCTTCCGCCGGAACCACGATCTCAAGGTGGCACACGCCAACGAGGACGCGGCCGACGCATCGCTGATCGACGCCCGCTTCCAGAACGGACTGACGACCACCAATGCCTTCTTCGATGCCCTGGCCGCGCAGCAGACGCTGCGGGTGCGGGCCGCGAGCGTGACCCGCGCCGAAGAGCAGCTCAAGGTCGCGATCGCGAAGCTGCAGACGGGGTCGGCCACCCGCTCCGATTCGCTGCAGTCGCTGGTGACGCTCGGCACGGCCCGGCTGAACCTGCTCCAGGCCAACAGCACGCTGGCCACCTCCGAGGCCACGCTCGGCCGACTGGTCGGGAGCAACGACCGCGTGAGCGCGATCGAGGATTCCTCGATCTACCGCATCGCGTCAATCGACACCACGGCCCTGCGGGCCGAGGCCGTGGCGTTGTCGCCGCGCGTGAAGAATTTCGAGGCCACCGCAACCGCCGCGCGGGCGTCCTATTCGTCGAGCAAGGCCACCTACTTCCCGACGCTCTCGGCCTCGTTCAGCAACAACTGGAACGGCAACCGGTCCAACGATTACCAGTTCTTCCAGGGCCGCAATCTTGGTCTCCAGCTCAGCTGGCAGCTGTTCAACGGCTTCACGCGCGAGCAGAACATCGCGAACGCCGCGGTCGCCGTCGACAATGCCGAGGCGCAGGCCGCGGATGCGCGCCGGCAGGTGCTCGCCTCGCTCACGCAGCGGCTGGCCGAACTCGGCACCGCGCAGCAGCAGATCGAGATCCTCAACACGAGCGTGCAGGCGGCCAACGAAGACATTCGCGTCGTGACCGAGCGCTACAAGCTCGGCGTTGCCACGATCGTCGACGTGCTGACATCGCAGGAACGGCTCACCCAGGCCGAAATCGACGCCGTCACGGCGCGTTTCAACTACCTGCGGGCCAAGGCGCAGATCGAGGCCCTGATCGGCCGGAGTCTCCAGTAATGGCGCGCGACGTGCGCGACACCGCCGAGCGGATGGCGGCATTGCCGGCCGATGTGCCACGCGACGCCGTGATCGTCACGCGCAACCTGCAGCGTGAATACCTGATGGGCACCGAGCGCGTGCGTGCACTGCAGGGCGTCGACATCACCATCCGGCGCAACGAATTCGTGGCGATCATGGGACCGTCGGGTTCGGGCAAGTCGACGTTGATGAACCTGATCGGCTGCCTCGACACGCCCTCGGAAGGCGAGTACTGGCTCAACGGCTATCGCGTGAGCGAACTCGACGACGACGCGCTCGCTCGCATTCGCAACAAGGAAATCGGCTTCGTGTTCCAGACCTTCAACCTGCTGCCCCGGGCATCGGCGCTCGCCAATGTGGAGCTGCCGATGGTCTACGCCGGCGCATCGAGCAGGGAGCGTCGCGAGCGGGCCACCGAAGCCCTGACGGCGGTCGGGCTGGTCGACCGGATGCACCACAAGCCGAACGAACTCTCGGGTGGTCAGCGGCAGCGCGTGGCGATTGCCCGGGCGCTGGTCAACCGGCCGTCGATCCTGCTGGCCGACGAACCGACCGGCAACCTGGACTCGGCGACGTCCGAGGAAATCATGGCCCTGTTCGAAACCCTGCACCGCCAGGGTCAGACCATCATTCTTGTCACTCACGAACCTGATATTGCCTTGCACGCGAAGCGCCAGATCGTCCTCCGCGACGGTCTGGTCTCGAGCGATGGCAGTGGTGTGGAGGCTGTTGCGTGAAGTACCCCAGTTTGTTGTCCGCGATCCTGCTGGTCAGCGCCTGCAGCAAGGTGGTCGAGACCCAGGTGTATCAGGCCGTGCCGGTCGAACGGCGCGACATCATCGTGTCAGCGCAGGCCGCGGGCGCCGTCAATCCCGACACCGTGGTGCAGGTGAAGTCCAAGGCCTCGGGCGAAATTCTCGACGTCAAGGTGCAGACGGGTGACTTCGTCAAGCGCGGCACATTGATGGTGCAGGTCGATCAGCGGATTCCGCAGAACGACGTGGCGACGGCCGAGGCGAACCTCGAGGTCGCGAAGGCGCAACTGGCCAATGCCCAGGGTCAGCTGAATCGCTCGAAGGAACTCTACGCCGCCAAGGCGATCACGCAGCAGGAACTGGAGACCACCACGCTGGCGGTCGCCAACTCCAGGGCTGACGTGGTGCGCCAGACCATTGCACTCGAGAACGCGAAGATCACGCTGGGCGATACCCGCGTGCTCGCGCCGATCAGCGGTACCGTGATCGAGCAGACAGTGCAGCGCGGCAACGTGATCTCCTCACCGAACACCGCCAGCGGTGGCACGGTGCTGCTGACAATGGCCGATCTCTCGCTGGTGCAAGTCAAGACCTACGTCGACGAGACCGACATCGGCAAGCTGCATCCGGGCCTGCCCGCAGAAGTGACCGTGAACGCGTTCCCGAACCGGCCGTTCAAGGGCACCGTGCTCAAGATCGAGCCGCAGGCCGACACCATCCAGAACGTGACGATGTTCCCGGTGCTGATCCGCATCGACAACAAGGACGGACTGCTGAAGCCGGGAATGAATGCTGAAGTGAAGGTGCAGGTTGGCGAGCGCCGGGGCGTGCTGGCCGTTCCGAACGCGGCGCTGCGCACGGAGCGCGACGTCAAGAGCGCCGGTGGCGTGCTCGGGATCCCCGATGCCGAGCTGACGCAGATGCTCGCCGACGCGAAGAAGGCGGCGGAACCACCGCCGAGCGCGGCCGATAGCGCAAAGGTCGAAAGCCTGCCCGCAGCCGACGGCAAGCCAGCGGCCCCGGCAGTGCCGCCAAGTGCGCGGCAGGGCGGCGCCCCGGCCGGCGCGCAGCAGGCGGGCGGTGCTGGTGGTGCTGGTGGTGCTGGGGGCCGCGGCGGAATGCGTCGGGGCAGCGGGGACAACTCGTTCGGCGGCACGTACATCGTGTTTGTGCAGCGGAACGGCAAGCCCGTGCCCGTGTACGTGAAGACCGGGCTCACCGACCTTGACTATTCGGAAGTGAAGAGTGGACTCACCGAGCAGGATTCGGTGCTGATGTTGCCGAGCGCGTCGTTCATCGAGTCGCAGCAGGCGCTGCAGAACCGGATGAAGGGCGTGGCCGGTGGATTGCCAGGGCAGTCGAACACGCCGACCACCAAGACGGGTGGCGCGACGCAGGCTGCCCCCGCGGGCGGTGCCCGGCCAGGCGGGAGGTAGTCGGATGCTGATCGGCGAAACCATTGGCGTCGCCTTCCAGAGCATCCGGAGCAACAAGCTGCGGGCGATGCTCACGATGCTGGGCGTGATCATCGGTGTGGCCGCGGTCATCACCGTGGTCGCGATGGGGAGTGGTGCGCAGAAGGCGGTCCAGGATCGAATCGATGCGCTGGGTGCGAACCTGGTGACGATCAATCCGGGGCAGGGCTTCTCGATGGGGGCGTCCCGAGGGGCGGACGCCCCGATGTATGTGAAGGATGCCGAAGCGCTGATGCGCGACGCCACCACGCTGACCGCGGTCGTGCCCGAGATGGGCCGCAACCAGCAGGTCGTCTACGGCAACAAGAACATCAACACGAGCATCATCGGCACGACGGCCAACTACGCTGCGGCGCGGAACTACACCATTACCTCCGGGCGGATGTTCACCGATGGTGACGATGCGGCACAGCAGCGCTATGCCGTGATCGGCGCCGACGTGCCAAAGATGCTCGACGCGAACGGACCGGCCATCATCGGCCAGACCGTGGCGATCCGCGGGATTCCGTTCGAGATCGTCGGCATCCTGAGTGCGAAGGGATCGCAAGGGTTCCAGAACCCCGATGAGCAGATCCTGATCCCGCTTTCCACGGCGCGCTACCGGGTGTTCGGCACCGACCGGCTTCGCTCGATCTCGGTCATCGTGAACCCCAAGCTTCCGATGGAGCAGGGGATGGTCGATGTGGAGCGGATCATGCGCCGCGAGCACAAGATCCGGCCGGGCGGCACCAACAATTTCCAGATCCGTTCACCCAAGGAATTCCTCGCCACGTCGGCGCAGAACGCCCAGACCTTCTCGACCCTGCTGCTCTCGATCGCGGCGGTGTCGTTGCTCGTCGGCGGCATCGGCATCATGAACATCATGCTGGTGAGTGTCACCGAGCGGACCAAGGAGATCGGGATCCGCAAGGCGCTGGGCGCCACGAAGCTGACCATCCTGTCGCAGTTCCTGGTCGAGGCGCTGGTGCTCTGCGTGACGGGCGGAGTGATCGGTATTGCCCTCGGCGTCGGGATGTCGATGTTCGTGAGCAAGCAGTATGGCTCGACCACGCTCATCTCGCCCACGGCCATCATCGTCGCCTTCCTGTTCTCGGCGCTGGTGGGACTGTTCTTCGGCCTCTGGCCGGCGCGCCGCGCCGCGTCACTCGACCCGATCCAGGCACTGCGGTACGAGTAGTG
>JAZJZU010000050.1:2448-17131 GCA_040389605.1 Gemmatimonadota bacterium | reverse complement strand
CGCGGTCCGGGCGAATACCTGCAGCCCGACGGCATCTGGCCGCTCGCTGCCGACAGCTCCTTGCTCGTGGATCTCGGCAACAACCGGCTCACCGTGGTCGCGCCCTCGGGAGCACTCGGCAACACGACACCGATTATGGGGGGCGGCGAGGCCGGACAGGTCTCCGTGATGCTGCCGGGCGGCGTGGACAGGATGGGCGGCATTTATTTCCGTGGCGCGCCAGGCTCCGACTCGATCGCGCTCAACCGCTTCGATCGCGGCAGCAAGCAGACCACCCGCATCGCGACGCTCAAGGCACCCGACACCAAGCGGTCGGAATCGGGCGGGTCCAACTCCCGCTCGGTGCGGATGTCGCCCGTGCCGCTTGCGGCGTCCGATGGCTGGGCGGTGGCTCCGTCGGGCACGGTGTATATCGTCCGGGCTGGCAACTACCACGTCGAGGTCGTCCCGCGCCAGGGCGCCCGGAAGATCGGTGCAGCCGTGGCCTACCAGCCCGTGAAGATCGGCGAGGCCGAGCGGAAGGAGTTCTCTGCGGATGCGGGTCGGAGTGGCGCGATCAACATCAGCGTCGAAAACCGGAACGGGGAGCAGACCTTTGCGATGGGTCGCGGACGTGCGCAGGACGATGCCGGCCCGCCCGCTTCACTCTTTCCGCCCACCAAGCCACCCTTCGATCCGGGGCAGCTCTTTGTGGATGGCAAGGGACGGCTCTGGGCCCGGCGCTATCAGCCGGCAGGCCGCCCCGCACTCTACGACGTCTTCAACGACCAGGGTGCGCTGGTCGCATCGGTTCGGCTTCCCGCCAGTCGACAGATTGTCGGGATGGGTGCCGCCTCGGTGTACGTGGCCGCGATCGACGAGGACGACCTGCAGCGCCTCGAGCGCTACGCCCTCCCGCTATGATCCGGTAGCGGGGAGACAGGCATCGTGGGGGTGGCGGTGACGCAGGCGGGCCGGGTCCTGGTGGTCGAGGACGACGCACGAACAGCAGAGCTGATTGCGCTCTACCTGCGGCACGCCGGCCACCGGGTGTGGGTGGAGGGTCACGGCACGCGGGCGCAGGAGCGCCTGCGTGCCGAGCAGTTTGACTTGGTGATTCTCGACCGGATGCTCCCGGGCGTGGACGGCCTCACGCTCTGCCGGCAGGTGGCGGCAGAACAGGGGGTGCCGGTGATGATGGTGACCGCGCGCACGCTCGAAGAGGAGCGAATCGAGGGATTCGAGGGCGGCGCCGACGACTACGTCACCAAGCCGTTCTCCCCGCGCGAGCTCGTGGCGCGCGCCAACGCGTTGCTGCGTCGCGCACCGCCCGGTGATCGCACCATACTGCAGGCGGGTGCCCTGACCCTCGACCTGTCGGGGCACCGTGTCCGGGTGCACGAGCAGCCGGTTGAACTCACCCCGAGCGAATTCGAGATCCTCCGCGCCCTGGCCGAGCATCCTGGCCGGGTCTGTTCGCGCGCCGCGTTGCTCGATCGGTTGCCCGCTCGCGGGCGTGACGCCCTGGAGCGCACGGTGGATGTGCACGTGCGCAACCTGCGCAAGAAACTCGGTGCAGTCGTGGCGGCGCCCGATGTGCTCGTCGAGACAGTGTTCGGAGTGGGCTATCGACTTGGTGACGAGAGCACACCGTGAAATCACTGCAGCTCCGGTTTTTCGTGGTGGTCTGGCTCTTCGTGGTGGCGGCGCTGGTCGCACTCGCTGCGCTGCTGGGGCGCTGGTCGCTGATCGAGCTCAACCGGGTGTCGGTAGAGGCACGAGTCGATCGCCGGATTGATGCGCTGAGCCAGTCGCTCGAGCGGGCCGTGCTCGCCACGTCGTCGGGCGACTCACTGGTACTTTCTGCCCTGCTCTCGAACCAGACAAGTCGCGATACCACGCTGCTCGGTGCCGCCCTGCTCGATGCGAACGGCAAGGTGCTGGGTTCGTCAATTCCGGGGCTTGAGCGTGAGTCGTTTGTGCTCGGGCAGGACGGTACCATCACCTTCAGGCAGTCGCTCTCGGGTCCCGAAGGAATCCGCCGGGTGATGCTGGCGATGCCGGCACGTCGCTTCGAGCGCGGTGGTGAGCTCAATGCCCTGGTGGTGGTGCCAGCGCTGCGCACCTCCACGATGTCACGGCGCGGGTCCGGGCCGTCGCCGTCTGATGACCTGAGCCGCCGGATTGTGATTGCCGTGCTGGTGGGTTCGTTGCTATCGGCGCTGGTCACGGCGCTCATCGCGCGGCCGCTGCTCGGGCGCGTGGGTGAGCTCTCGAGGGCCACCGCCGCGCTTCGCGAGGGACGGTTCGAGTCACGGGTCTCGGTGCGTGGCAATGATGAAGTGGCGGAGCTCGGTCATGCATTCAACGCGCTCGCGGAAGAACTCGGTGCCTCGGAGGCGCAGCGCAAGCAGATGGTCACTGACGTGGCACACGAACTGCGCACGCCACTCACCAATATCATCGGACTGGTCGAGGCGGTGCGTGACGGACTCCGCGCGCCCGACGATGCTCTGATGCTGGCGTTGCAGGAAGAGGCCGGGTTGCTCAACCGGCTGGTGGATGACTTGCGCGACTTGTCGCTGGCCGATGCCGGCGAGCTGCCACTGCACCTTGAGCCGTTGTCGGCGCCGGGAGAACTGCAGCGCGCGGCGGCGGGGTTTCCGGTGGCGCCGGGTGAGGCGCGGCTCACGGTGGAAGGCGGAGCCCCGGAACTCGCCGTGTTGGCCGATCGCCGAAGGCTGGGTCAGATGCTTCGCAACCTGATCCAGAACGCGCGGCGGCACTCGCCCGAGGGAGCCACGGTCACGCTACGGGCCGAGCCACGCGGGGAGATGATTCGCTTCCTGGTGATCGATGAGGGAGAGGGAATTTCGGCCGAACACTTGCCCCATCTCTTCGAGCGGTTTTATCGCGTGGACCCGTCGCGCGACAAGGCCACTGGAGGGATGGGGCTCGGCCTGGCGCTGGTGCTCCGATTGGCCGAGGCGCAGGGTGGCGCGGCGGGGGTGGAGTCTCTGGTGGGGCGGGGTTCGACGTTCTGGGTAGAGTTGCCGGTGGCGCAGCGGTAGGGGCGCAGCAGGGGCGCAGCATGCTGCGCCCCTACCTGCGCCCCTGCTGCGCCCCTGCTGCGCCACCCCCCGCTTATCTTATCGCCCTATGAATCCCAGACTCCTGCTGCTGCTCCTGCTCGCCATCCCTGTGGGTGTCCGCGCCCAGGGCACGCCTCAGGCTCCCGCGCCGTCGGTCAAGGCGCCCCGGATCGAGGCCGATGTCACCATCGACGGCGTACTCGACGAACCCGTCTGGCAACAGGCCGCGCGACTCGACGGCTTCCATCAGACCCGACCGGTCGATGGCCGCCCCGCAGAAGACTCGACGGTGGTACTGGTCTGGTATTCGCCCACGGCGATCCATTTCGGGATTCTCGCCTACGATCGCGACCCCTCCTCGGTGCGTGCCACGCTGGCCAAGCGTGACAACATCGCCAGCGACGACCAGGTCAGCATCTACCTCGACACCTTCAACGATCGTCGCCGCGCCTATTTCTTCGGCAGCAATGCCTACGGTGTGCAGGATGATGGCGTGCGCAGCGAGGGCGGGTTCTCGGCCAGCGCAGGGATGATCTCGGGCACGATCGACCGGAACCCCGACTTCCTCTGGCAGAGCAAGGGTCAGAAGACCTCGTTCGGGTACGTGATCGAGATGCGCATTCCGTTCAAGTCGTTGCGTTATGCTGGCGGGGCCGAGCAGACCTGGGGTATCAACATCGCTCGCACCACCCAGCGCACGGGGTACGAAGACACCTGGACCGACACGCGCCGAGCCAACGCGTCGTTCCTCACGCAGGCGGGCACGCTCACCGGGATTCACGATATCAAGCGCGGCGTGGTGACGGAGCTGCAACCCACCGTGACGGCCAACTATCCCGGAACGCGCGATGCGAACGGAAACTTTGCGCGCGGTGATCTGAAGACCGATTTCGGTGGCAACGTCCGGCTCGGCTTCACGAACATCACGCTCGACGGCACCATCAATCCCGACTTCTCGCAGGTGGAATCCGACGCCGGACTGGTGACCATCAACGAGCGGTTCGCGCTCTTCTTCCCGGAACGGCGGCCATTCTTCCTCGAGGGGATCGAACTCTTTGCTGCCCCGAACAACCTGGTCTATACCCGCAGCATCGTGAATCCGCTGGCGGGGGCCAAGCTCACGGGCAAGTTCGGGCATTACACCGTGGCGCAGCTCAACGCGATTGATGAAGTCAGCAATGCGGCGAACGCGTTCGTGAATATGACGCGCGTGCGGCGCGACGTCGGCGCCAACTCGGTTGCCGGGCTCACCCTTACAGATCGCGAACAGGACGGCGCCTTCAATCGGGTGCTTTCCGCCGACACACGACTGGTGTTCAAGAAGCTCTACTACTTCCAGTCGCAGCTGGCGAACTCGTGGACTCGCGACGCGAGCACGGGCGACACCCGCTCGGCCCCGCTCTGGGATCTCGAACTTGACCGCACTGGGCGTGGCTTCGGCTTCAACTATCACCTGACCGGAACCAGCGATGCGTTCGAAGCGCGCAGCGGCTTCGTCAATCGGACCGGGATCACCCAGGGACGGGCGTTCAACCGCTGGTCCTTCTATGGGGCGCGGGGCACGCTGATCGAACAGGTCACCGTGTTCGGCGGCGGCACCCGGATCTGGAACTACGGTGACTTCGTTACCGAGCGGGCCATCGAAGGCACCAACGAGGCGAATCTCTCGCTGCGGCTGCGCGGCGGCTGGAATATCAGCGGAAAGCTCGGGACCAACTTTGCACGATTCGATCCCGCGAGTTACTCGACCTACGCGGTGCAGGGCCCCGGTGGGCCTGCGGCCTTCGCGCTCGCGAGCGGTGTCTTCGATCAGTGGAGCGGAAGCGCCAGCGTCAATTCCCCGCTGTTCCGTCAATTCGACGCCTCGATCTCCACCAATCTTGGCCGCACCGCGATCTTCCCCGAAGCGGCCGAGGGGTCGTATACCACGCTGCGTGGGTCGCTGAACCTGCGCCCGACCCCAGGCACCCGGCTCTCCGGCACCGTGACCTGGACCCGACTCAAGCGGGTAGCCGATGGGAGCGAGTTTGCGCGCACCGTGATTCCGCGCGTGAAGCTGGAACTCCAGCCGAATCGTGCCTTCTTCTTCCGGCTCGTCGGCGAATACCGCTCCGAGCGACAGGCGGCCTTGCGCGACCCGGCCACCGGATTTCCGATTCTCATCAACGGGGCACTCGCGGGCGCAACCCGGCGCAACCAGCTGCGGATGGACTGGCTCGCCTCGTATGAACCGACACCCGGCACCGTGGCGTTCCTCGGTTATGGCTCAACGCTGGAGGGCGACCGGTCGCTCACCCTGCAGAACCTCCGGCGGCTCGACGACGCCTTCTTCCTGAAACTCGCCTACCTCTTCCGACGGTAGCCAGACCGGGGTCGCATCTGGCGCTTGGCGCGACCCCATCCAATATTCCATCCGAGCCCAGCCGGCTCCTGGCCGCGCGTCGACCGACGCCTGTGCCAAGGGACATCCCTGTCCCGTTTCCTCCGCTCCAGGAGGCACCATGCGTCGTTCGCTCTTTGCTGCATCTCTCCTTACCCTCGGCCTCGCCCTCGCGGCCAAGCCCGCCGCGGCCCAGGTGTTCATCGGCGCGGGCATCACCTCGCCGAGCAGTGACTTCGGCGACGGTTACAAGACGGGCTGGATCGTCAACGCGGGCTTCCGTCCCTGGATGAGCGAGAACAAGCGGGCGTCAGTCTGGCTGGAAGGCATCTATGGCGCCAACAAGGCGAAGGGCGGCGTCGACGCCACTGCTGATGTCTACGGTGCCTTTGGCTCGGTGACCTACAGCCTGACGGCAGATGCTGCGGCCAATCCGTACGTCATCGGCTCCGTCGGCTATATGAAGAGCAAGGTCAAGGTCGGCGGCACGAGCTACACCGGCGACGGTGCGCTCGGCTTTGGCGGAGGACTCGGCCTGACCTTCAGCAAGAAGTTCTACGTCGAGGGACGTTATCTCACGGCGAGCAAGAACGGCGGCACCACGGCGTTCCTGATGCTCACGGCTGGCGTGGTTCTCTAGCGCCTCAATCGCGGGGTGTCGGATGCACAATCGACGGACCTTCCTGCACTCCGCGACGCTCCTGGCCGTCGGCTTCCTCCCATTCGGGGGGAGGTCGACGGCCAGTTTGCATCGCTGTACCCGTGGCCCGCGCGGCCCGCACCCCACGCCCCGCGCGGGTATCACTGCTGCCAAGGTGATGACGGCCGAACAACTGGCCAAGACTCCCAACCTCATCCCGCTGTTTGACGGCGTCCGCGCCATCCCCGAAGTGATCGATGGCATTCGCTGCAATTGCGGCTGTGCCGGCTCTCCCGGTTTCTACTCCCTGCTGTCCTGTTATGAAGGCGATGCGATGGCGCAACATTGCCCGGTATGCCAGGGGCAGGGTCGACTCGCCGCGCGGTTGCACAAGCAGGGCAAGACCCTGGATGAGATTCGCGTCGCCATCGACGCGCAGTTCGGCGGCTGACCAGCGGTCGTCCATCCCCAACCGCGAGATGCAGATGATGCTCCGGCTTCGAGTCGCCGCTCTCCTGCTGGCTCCGCTACTGGCCATCCCGAACCCCGCGGCGGCGCAGATCCGTGCGAGCGAGGTCGGGAGCATCAGCCAGATGATCGATGGCACGAAGATCACCATTTCTTATTCGCGACCGCGCACGCGTGGACGCGATCCCCTCTTCGGCACGCCGGCCGCACACTGGGGCGAGACCTGGACGCCAGGGGCCAACTGGGCCACGACCTTCGAGGTGAGCAAGGACGTCACGATCAACGACACTCCGGTGCCCAGGGGGAAGTATTCGGTCTGGATGATCCTCCACGAGCACGGAGACTGGACCACGGTGCTCGATTCCAACTCTCATCGCTTCCATATGGAGCCGCCCGACTCCACGGTGAAGGCAATCCGGATTCCCACGCACATCGATCAGGCGCCCTTTGTAGACGTCCTCACCTGGTCCGTGCCTGAACTCCGCGTCAATGGCGGCACGATCGCGATGCAGTGGGGCACCACCCGGGCATCCCTGCGGATCACCGTGCAGCCCTCGCTCGTGGTGGCGCTGGCCGAGGAGGAGGCGCGTCCCTATCTGGGGAGGTACAGTTTCGCGTGGTCGGACGCGCCGGCGGGAGCCAAGCCGATCCTGCTCACCCTCAGCTACGAGAACGGGATCCTCAAGGGTGTGTTCGCGCCCAACGATGCCTGGATGGGAAAGTTCGCGATGATCCGGGTCGGGGCGGACTACTTCGCGCCGGGATTGTATGACAAGCATGGGGAGCTCTATGAGGTGCTTCGCCCCGACATGATCTTCACCTTTGCCCGGGTCGGCGGTCGGCCCGAGAGCTTTGAGGTGCGGGGCGAGGATGACGCGCTGATCGCGTCGGGAAAGCGGCTGCCATAGTTCCCCAAGTGCCTGTTTCACGGTAACTTCAGGGGTTCCCCGGACAATTTCATCCTGACCGCGAGCGGCCCGCGTGAGCGTACCTGAGCGATTGAGCGCCATGGCTGTGGCGCCTTCTGCCACGGAGTGCCCCCGGTGACGTTTGCGCGCCTCACCGCCGCTCTGGCCGACCGCTATCGCCTGGAGCGGGAGCTGGGCGCGGGCGGGATGGCTACGGTGTATCTCGCCCACGACCTGCGCCACGACCGCGACGTCGCCATCAAGGTGCTGCATCCCGACCTGGGCGCGGCACTCGGCAGTGAACGCTTCCTGAGCGAGATTCGCACCACCGCGCGGTTGCAGCATCCGCACATCTTGCCGTTGCTCGACTCAGGCGAGGCCGACGGGCTGCTCTACTACGTCATGCCACTGGTCACCGGCGAGACATTGCGCGCCCGCCTCGAGCACGACCGCCAGCTGCCCATCGCCGACGCGGTGCTCATCGCCCGCGAAGTTGCCGACGCACTTGGTTACGCGCACGGTCTCGGTGTCATTCATCGCGACATCAAGCCGGAGAACATCCTGCTGCAGGGTGGTCACGCACTGGTAGCTGACTTCGGCATCGCGCTGGCCGTGCAGAGTGCCGGTGGCCAGCGGATGACGCAGACGGGGCTGTCGCTCGGCACGCCACAGTACATGAGTCCGGAACAGGCGATGGGCGAACGCGCGATCGATGCGCGCAGCGACATCTACGCGCTCGGTGCCGTGACCTATGAGATGCTGGTGGGTGAGGCGCCATTTACGGGGCCGAGCGTGCAGGCGATCGTCGCGCGGCTGATCACCGAAGAGCCACGGGCCATTGGTGCGCAACGAAAGGCGGTGCCCGGTAATGTTGAGGGTGCCGTGTTGCGCGCACTCGAAAAGCTGCCCGCCGATCGGTTCGAGAGCGCCAAGGCGTTTGCCGATGCGCTCGGCAACGCCTCCTTCGCGAGGGCAACCGGAACCGCCGGTGCTGGGGCGAATCCGGGCAGAGGCACGGAGCGGGCGCGCACCATCTTGCGCGTTGTCCTCCCCACGGCGGCCGCCGTCGCCCTCCTCACCTTCGGGCTGACGCGCTGGCTCAGTGCACCCGACGGGTCGACAGGCGGGCGGAGTATTCACGTCAGTATCCCGCTGCCTGGCGGATACGAGTTGGGCGCCAGCGATCTCGGACCGGTTGCGATATCCCACGATGGATCGCGCATCGCCTACGTCGGGCAGAAGGACGGCAAGAACCGGATCTTCGTCCGCGCGCTCGACCAGACCGAGGCGCGCGCGCTCGACGGCACCGAGGGGGGCGATGGGCCATTCTTCTCGCCGGACGGAGAGTGGATCGGTTTCTTTGCGGGTGCGAAGCTCCGAAAGATTGCCGTGAGCGGCGCGGCGCTGCAGCAACTCGCCGATGCGCCGTTCCACCGGGGAGGGGACTGGGGCGACGACGGGTTCATCTACTACGCGCCGACCAACATCGGCGGGATCTGGCGGGTGCCGGAGGGGGGCGGCACGCCGACGCTGGTGACCCAGCTCGACACGGCCGTCGGCGAGATCAGCCACCGCTGGCCGCACCGGGTCGCCGGGAGCAAGACGCTACTCTACGCTGCGTGGACCGGACCGGGTGACGACGAGCATAGCGTGGCCGCGCAGACGGTGGGGGCGCTGGCGCACGTCATCCTGGTCAAGGGGGCCGATGCCCCGCAGTACGCCGGCCCCCCCGGCCTGCTCCTCTATGCCCATCGCGGCCAGCTCTTCACCGTGCCGTGGCGGCCCGGCGAATCGGGGATCGGCAAGGCGGTGCCGGCCACCGCCTTGGAGCGACCGAACGACGGTATCGGGAACGAAGGTTCGGGGAATTATTCCGTGTCGGATGACGGCACCCTCGGCTACATCACCAGCCCGGGATCCTACAACACCCAGCGCCTGGTCTGGGTCAGCCGGGCGGGCGCGATCACCACCGTGCCGCTGCCGGAGCGCGCCTTCGAGAATGTGGCACTCTCCCCCGATGGGAATCGAGCGGTGTTGCAGATTCGGGAAGGCCTCACCAAGCTCTGGATCTACGACTTCGGCCGGAACACCCTGACGCCGATCGGACCGGGCACCGGCAGCAGCCAATCGGCTCAGTGGACTCCGAACGGCGCCCAGATCATTTACCGGGGCACTCGCCAAGGCACCCGCAATCTCTATCGGCTTGCGGTCGACGGGTCGGGAGTGGAGCAGCGCCTCACCATCAAGCGCGGCGTGATCCAGACGCCCACCTCACTCTCCTCCGATGGTCGCATTCTCCTGTACGAGGAGGTGGGCCCGACTGAGCCGGAGGGCACCGGGATCTGGGTGCTGCGCCTCGACACCGACTCTGCCCCCCGCCGCCTCTTCCCACTGCCCGCCACCGGTCGCGACGGCCAGCTCTCGCCTGACGGACGATGGGTCGCCTTCCAGGCGAATGTCGCGTCGCGGAAGGAGATCTTCGTGGCACCCTTCTCGGGTGAGGGCGAGCGGCGGCTGGTCTCGACCGACGGCGGCATCGAGCCGCTCTGGTCCCACGATGGTCGGGAGCTGTTCTACCAGAACGGCGACAAACTGATGGGCGTGGCCGTGACACCTGGCGCGACCTTCTCCGCGGGCGCCCCGAGAGTGCTGCATGACGGGCGGTTCTTCCGGACGATTACCGGCAACACGAGCTTCAGCATCACGAAGGACGGCAACCGGTTTCTCCGGATCCAGCCGGTCGATCCGTTTCCTTCGATCACCCACATCGAGCTGGTACTCAACTGGTTTGCCGAGCTCGATCGGCAGACAGTGTCAGGCGTCAAGTGACCGGCGACACGCTCGGTCGTCTCACCGCGACCCTTCGCCGTAGCTGTCGCATCGATCGCGGCTCCAGAATTTGGTGCTCGTGGAAGACTTCTTCACTGATCTCAAGACCAAGGTGAACCCGTGAGTCTCGACCGCCTCAAGGCTGCGCTTGCCGACCGCTATCGCATTGAGCGGGAACTCGGCGCAGGCGGAATGGCCACCGTCTACCTCGCCGAAGACCTCAAGCACCGTCGCCAGGTGGCGATCAAGGTGATGCGGCCCGAGCTGGCCGAATCGCTGGGTGCCGAACGCTTCCTGCGCGAAGTGGAGATTGCGGCGAAGCTCTCGCATCCCAACATCCTGCCGGTGTTCGACTCGGGTGAGGCCCAGGGCTTCCTCTACTATGTGATGCCGCTGGTGGAGGGCGAGTCGCTGCCCGACCGGCTCAAGCGCGAGAAGCAGCTGCCGGTGGGAGAGGCGCTGCGGATCGCCCGCGAGGTGGCCGAGGCGCTTGCCTATGCGCATACCCGGGGGATTGTGCATCGTGATATCAAGCCGGCCAATATTCTGCTGAATGAGGGCCACGCGATGGTGGCCGATTTCGGCATCGCGCGCGCCGCGAGCAGTAGCGGCCAGGCCCTCACGCAGACCGGGCTCGCGATCGGCACGCCGCAGTATATGAGCCCGGAGCAGGCAAGCGGCGATCCCAACATTGATGGCCGCACCGATATCTATGCGCTGGGTTGCGTGCTCTACGAAATGCTCGCGGGCGAACCACCGTTCACGGGGCCCACGGCGCAGGCGATCATTGCCCGGGCTCTCACCGAGACGCCGCGTTCGTTGCAGCAAACCCGTGCGACTCTTGCTCCGGTCATCAGCACGGCAGTCTTCACGGCGATGGCCAAGGCACCGGCCGATCGTTTCGCCAACGCGCGGGATATGGCCACAGCGCTCACCACCGCTGAGGATCAGTCGCGATTCAATAGCGGTTCTGCCGTGGCGAGCGCGGCACCGATGCGTTCCGGGAAGAAGCTTCTCCTCGCCGGGATCGCCGTGGTGCTGCTCGCCGCTGCTGGCTGGAAATTGCTCGGCAACCGGGCATCAGCGAGCGGCGGTGCGAAGAGCGTGGCGGTGTTGCCGTTCGAGAACCAGGGGCCGGTTGAGCAGGCCTACTTCGCCGACGGCATTGTCGAGGAGGTCCGCGACAAGCTCGCGCGCCTTGACCAGCTCACCGTGACGGCCTCATCCAGTTCGGATCAGTACCGAAAGTCCACCAAGACCGGGAAGGAGATTGCTGAGGAACTCCACGTCGATCAGGTGCTGATGGGCAAGGTCAGCTGGGGGCAGGGCGCCGACGGCAAGCGCCAGGTGCGCGTGATCACGGAGCTGGTGGATGGCAAGACCGGCAACGTGACCTGGCGCGACAAGTTCGACGCCGACAGCGCCGATGCCTTTGCCATTCAGGGGCGTATTGCCACGAGCGTGGCCGTGGCGCTTGGCACCGTGCTCGGCAAGGATGACGCCAAGGAGCTCGCGGGGCGTCCAACCCAGAACACCGAGGCGTATGACCTCTTCCTGAAGGCCAATGCGGTCCGCAGCAACTCGGCAAGCGAGATGCGGGTCGCGGCGAATTATCTCGAACAGGCAGTCGCGCTTGATTCAAACTTCGCACGTGCGTGGGGGGGGCTCTCCAACTCGCTCTCGACTCTCTATTTCAATGGCACCCGCGATCCGGCGGTCGCGAGACGCAGCAAGGAGGCGCTCGACCGGCTGCTTCGACTCGCCGATGATTCCTCGGGTGCGCACGTGGTCGCGGCGAACTACTACACCAACGTGACCAATGACCCGGTGGCCGCGCGTCGAGAGATCGACCGGGCCATCGCGCTCGATTCCAACAATGTGGGTGCCCTGATCAGCGCGGCGAACTCAGACTTCGCCGTCGGCCTCTATCAGCCCGCTCTCGACCGGCTCTCGCGGGCACGGAAACTCGCACCGCGTTCGACGGGTGTACTGGTCACGCTGATTCAGTCCCAGGTCTACCTCGGGCGCTATGATGAAGCGGTAGCCACCGCGGAAGAGTTGATGGCGATGCCCACGTACGGCTACGGGGCGATGGAATGGATCGCCGCCGCCCACCTGGCCCGGGGCGACAGTGCCTCGGCGCGCCGCGCGATGGGGGAGCTGCTCAAGCGCGCGCCGGTGACGGAGATCGTGAGCTACTTCGGCGGCTACAACGAGCTGGCGTTCGTGCTGCCCCCGGCCGAGCGGGAACTGCTCTTCCGGATGACACCGGCAGCCTTCGACAACGACCGCGCCTGGTGGGGTCAGACGCTGGCCACGGCCGCCCGACAACAGGGCGATCTGGTGCGCTCGCGCGCCTACGCCGATTCCTCACTGGCCATCTCGAAGCAGCAGAGCGATGCGGCACCACGCGACCCGCAGCTCCGCGCACTCTACGCCGTGATGCTTGCCTACACCGGGCACGCGACCGATGCGTCGCGAGAAGTCGAACAGGCGATGGCAGATGCCGTTGCGGCCAACCCGAAGGACCCGAACATCCCCTACTTCCGGATGCAGATGGTCCGGGTCTATCTCGCGAATGGCTCAAAGGACCGTGCCATCGATGAAACAGAGAAGCTGCTGAACAGCCAGTATTACGTCTCGCGTGGCTGGCTGAAGATGGATCCCACCTTCGCACCGCTTCGCGGCAATCCCCGTTTCGAGAAGCTCCTGCTCCCCGGCATCAAGGCGCCGACCGGGTGAGTGCGCCCACGAGGCTCGCGGCCGCGCTGGCTGACCGGTATACCGTTGAGCGTGAGCTCGGTGCCGGCGGGATGGCCACCGTCTATCTCGCGGCAGACCTCAAACACCACCGCAAGGTGGCGATCAAGGTGCTGCGGCCGGAACTCGCCGCGGTCATTGGGGCCGAGCGCTTTCTCGCCGAGATCCGGACCACCGCCAACCTCCAGCATCCGCACATACTGGCGCTGATCGATTCGGGTGAGACCGACGGCATACTCTGGTACGTGATGCCGTTCGTCGAGGGCGAGACGCTGCGTGACCGGATCAATCACGAGAAGCAGCTCCCGATTGGGGATGCGATCCGGATCGCGACGGAAGTCGCGGCCGCGCTCGACTACGCCCATCGGCACGGGGTGATCCACCGCGACATCAAGCCCGAGAACATCCTTCTGCACGACGGCAGTGCGCTGGTGGCCGATTTCGGCATCGCACTCGCCGCGAGTTCCGGGGCCGGCACCCGGATGACCGAGACCGGGATGTCGCTGGGCACGCCGCACTATATGAGCCCCGAGCAGGCAATGGGCGAGCGGGAAATCACCGCACGCAGTGATGTCTATGCGCTCGGCTGCATTACCTATGAAATGCTCGTGGGCGAGCCGCCCTTCAACGGCCCCACCGCCCAGGCGATCATGGCGCGCGTGATGACCGAAGATCCGCGTGGCCTCACCGCCCAGCGGAAGACCATTCCGCCCGGCGTCGAAGCAGCAGTCTTCACCGCACTCGAGAAATTGCCGGCCGACCGGTTTGCGAGCACGGCCGAGTTTGCCGCGGCGCTGGCCAATCCGAACACCACGACGGCCCGCACCAGCCTGCAGCCCTCTGTTGCGGTTCGTCGTCGCGGCTGGCTGGTCACTGCGGGACTCGCGGCGCTGACCCTCTTTGCTGGCTACCTGATCGGTGGCCGCAACGGGTCGGGCGGCGCAAGGGGAAACAGTCGCGCGATCCAGGCGACACTTGCGCTCGGTGACAGCCTCGTGGTGCGGGCGGCCTCCAATATCCGTTTGGCAATCGATCCATCGGGCGAACGAATCGTGTTCATCGGGAGCGAGCGTGGTCAGGAGAATGCGCTCTACCTTCGGGAACTGAATCAACCGACTGCGCAGAAACTGCCTGACACCGATGGTGCAGTGTCACCCTTCTTTTCGCCGGACGGACAGTCGGTGGGCTTCTTCGTGACGTCGAGTGGCAAGACCGCGATGAAGGTGCTGGATCTCGGTGGTGGATCGGCGCGGACCCTGGTGCCCGATTCCTTGCCGAGTTTCGGAGGGGCCAGCTGGGGCGATGACGGCCAGATCTACTTTACCCAAGGGGATCGTGGGCTTTCGCGAATCTCGTCCGCTGGTGGAGCAACCACACACATTTCCAGGATCGACTCTGTTGGCGGTGTGCTGGAACAGGACTTTCCCGATGTCCTTCCCGGGAGTCGATACGCCGTGGTGATGCTGTGGAAGGGCGCGGCCAGCTCCAATCACATCGGCGTTGTGGATCTCAAGACGGGTGCCCTGAGAGATCTTACGTCCGGAACCTATGCGCGCTACGTCGCACCCGGGTATCTCGCGATCGGTACAGCTGACGGCCAGATTCTCGTGGCGCCATTCGATCCGAA
>JAZJZU010000050.1:0-2438 GCA_040389605.1 Gemmatimonadota bacterium | reverse complement strand
AGACGGCCACGTTGACAGGGACTCCTGTCCTGCAGCTGCAGAACGTTCAATCCGAGACGACCAACGGCACGGTGCAGTTTGCCATCTCGAGGACGGCGACACTGCTCTTCGAGCAGTCTGGCGGTGCGCGCGCCGGGCTGCTCTGGGTGAATCGTGACGGGAAGCGGACGGTCATCGATTCGACCCAGAAAGGGATCCTGAACTCGCTCTCCCTCTCGCCCGATGGCAGCCAGATCGCCTTCGCCCGGGCCGATGGTGGTGATAACCAGATCTGGCTCCGGCAACTGGCGACGGGCGCACTCGGTCGTCTTTCCTTCGACGTCACTGGCGCTGACCGTCCGGTCTGGTCACTTGATGGACGCTACGTGGCATTTCTCGGCACGCGCGACGGTCGCCGCACCGCCTGGATCCGTCGTGCCGATGGCAGCGACCAGGCGCAACCGGCATCACCGGGCAACACGCGTCTCGACGAAATCCTGTTCGACCCGACCGGGCGCTACATCCTGCTCCGGAATGAGGGGAGCGGCGTCAACACGCGGGTCTTGCTGGTGGTGGAGAAGGGCGTCGACACCATCCCGCGAACCCTCATTCCGACCAACTTCGACAACTATGCCGCAGCGCTGTCGCCGAATGGTCAATGGCTGGCCTACACCTCGGTCGAGACCGGGAAAGAGGAAGTCTATGTCCGGCCCTTTCCCAAGGTCGACTCGACTCGCTTTATGGTCTCGGTTGGTGGCGGCTCGGAGCCGGTCTGGAGCCGCGACGGCACCGAGCTCTTCTTCCGCGGTTCGCGCGGAGAGATGTTCGCGGCCCCGGTGAACAGCGGCAAGGTGTTTACGCACGACAGCCCGGTGCGACTTTTCGAGGGGACGGGTCTGGCCACGCAACCGTACTATCGCAGCTACGATGTCGCTCCCGACGGCAAGCGCTTCCTGATGGTGTGGTCGGGTGGCGAGGACACTCCCCGGCTCGAGCTGATCCTCAACTGGCTCACCAACCTCAAGAAGATCAAGGGCGCGGCGAAGTGACCACCGCCCTCGCCAAGGAGCCTATGATGCGATTTCGCCGACCCGCCCTCGGGTTGTTGTTCCTGCTTCCTCTCGCCGTTTCGGCGCAACGTCCAACGACCAGCGTCGGCACCAACGGCTTCGACCCGGCCCGGCTCGCGCGGATCGATCGCTTCATGCAGGAATACGTCGATTCCGGCCGGATCGGCGGCGCGGTCGGGCTGGTACTGCGTGACGGCAAGGTGGTCTATCAACACACCGTTGGGTGGATCGACAAAGCCGCTGGTCGACCGATGACAGCCAACGCACTCTTTCGCATTGCTTCGCAGACCAAGGCGATGACCAGCACCGTGATCCTCTCGCTTGTCGAGGAAGGGAAGGTGGCGGTCGATGACCCCGTGAGTCGCTTCATTCCCGAGTTCGCTCGCACGACCGTGGCCACCAGAAGCGATACCGGCCGCGTGATCGCGCGGGCGAAGCGCCAGATCACCATTCGCGATCTGTTGACTCACACCGCTGGCATTTCCTATGGCACCGATGCCATCGTCGCCCCGCTCTACGCCGCAAAGGGACTTGGCCCCGCCGCGGGCTGGGGATGGTACACTGCTGACAAGGATGAACCGATCTGCGCCACGATCGAACGACTGGCCACGCTGCCGTTCGTCGCGCAACCCGGAGAAGCATTCGTCTACGGCTACAACACCGACATCCTGGGGTGCGTGGCGGAACGCGCTTCGGGCAAGCCGCTCGATGTCCTGATCCGCGAACGGATCACCGCACCACTCGGCCTGCGTAATACCTACTTCTTCGTGCCGACGGCGGCGCGCGACCGACTGGCGACCGTATATGCCAGCGACTCGACGAATCATGCCACGCGAGCTCCCGATGGGCCGAAGGGTCAGGGCGACTACCTCGACGGACCTCGCAGGAATTTCGCCGGGGGCGCCGGCCTGATCTCCACGGCCCGCGACTACGCCCGCTTCCTCGAAATGCTCCGGGAGGGCGGTGCGCTCGATGGGGCCAGGGTGCTCGCACCACACACCGTTGACCTGATGACGCATTCGCAGATCCAGCGTCAGCTCGATGCCAGCGGTGATCTGGGATTCGGGTTCGGATTCGAGACCACCGACCGATACGGTGCCAATGGGATGGCCTCGGTGGGCTCCTTCAGCTGGGGCGGGGCGTACGGGAGTAGTTATCTGGTCGATCCGGTTGAACACCTGGTGATCGTCTTCATGATCAATCAGATCCCCAACCGGACCGACATCGCCGGCAAGTTCAGGACAATGGTCTATCAGGCCCTCGTGGCTCGGCATCCCTAGTCACGCCGGCGACAACCAGCAGAATCCCGCTGGCGTCACGGTTTTGCAGCAACGAACTCCGACGTGAAGGATCCGTACTTCAATGACCATTGACCGGCTCACCGCCGCG
>JAZJZU010000049.1:0-5651 GCA_040389605.1 Gemmatimonadota bacterium | reverse complement strand
GCGGCGCGAGGTGAAGCCCGGTATTGTCCGCGCGGCGCAGCGCGTTGGCGCCCAGATTCTGCCGTTGCACGCCGAGGTCGATCACGCCTGGCGGTTGCGGTCGTGGGATCGCCTGGTTGTGCCAAAGCCCTTCGCCTCGGTCCGGGTGGGCTACGGCGAACCGTTTCGCGTCGATCCGGGCCCGGATGGCCTCGCCCGCGGCATTGCACGTTGTGAATCGGCCCTGCTCGCGCTTGAGTCGGAGTTGCACGCCTGATGCCCCGTCGCCGCGGAGATGGTCACCGATTCATCCGCTGGCTCTGGACCAGCGCGCAGCCGGGTGCCCGGCTTGCACGCGCAGCGCTCGTGCCTGCGAGCGGGCTGTGGCGTGCGGGAATGAGCGTGCGCTCGCTGGCGTTCCGCCGCGGCTGGATCGCGACGCGCGAACTTCCCCTGCCGAGCATCGCCATCGGCAACCTGACCGTGGGTGGGTCGGGCAAGACGCCGATCGCGGGTTGGGTGGCAGCGCACTATCTCGCGCGCGGGCATCACCCCGCGATTCTGCTGCGAGGCGTTGGGGGCGACGAAACCCTCGTGCATCGCGAGGCGTTGCCGGGCGTTGTCGTGGTGCCGAACCCCGATCGGCACGCCGGCGCAAATGAGGCGCTGCTGCTTGGCGCAGACGTCCTCGTGCTCGATGACGCCTACCAGCGGCTCGACGTCGCGCGGGATTTCAACATCTGTGTCGTGAGCGCCGAAACCCGGCGAGCCGTCCGCTGGCCGCTGCCTGCGGGGCCGTGGCGCGAAGGCCCGGCCTCACTTGCCCGGGCCGACGCGCTGATCGTCACCCGCAAGCGGGCCGACTTCGCCACGGCACAGGCCGTGGCAGATGAATTCGGTCCCCTGGTGGCCGGGCCCGTCGCCATCGTCCATCTCGGACTCTCGGTGCTGCGTGGGCTGGTGAGCGGGACCGAGCGACCCGTGGCATCCCTCGCCGGAACCCGGGTGGTTGCGGCGAGCGCCATCGCGGACCCCGATGCCTTCGTGGCCCAGCTCAAGCGGACCGGGGCGCAGGTGCAGGTTGCCACGTGGAAGGATCACCACCAGTTTCGCGATGAGGATGTGGCCTGGCTGGCGCACGCAGTTCGCCGGGCCGATCACGTGGTGATGACAGCCAAGGACGCCGTCAAGCTCAGGCATCGCTGGCCCGCCAGTGTCCCAGAACCGCTCGTCGCAACACTCTCCGTGACTTTCGAGTCCGGGGAGGACACCCTTCGGGAGGCGCTCGACCTCGTCGTCGCGCGCGGTTCCTGACGCATCACCACCCGTGGTCCGCACCGGACCGGAGATCCAGAATATGTCGAGCAGCAAGCCCGCCAAACGGAAGCCCCTGATCAAGCCCGATCGGGATCGACGCTTTGCCTCGGAGAAGAATCCGTTCGAGGCGATGATGTCGCGCTTCGATATTGCCGCGGCGCACCTCAAACTCGAGCCCGGTCTCTATGCCGTGCTCCGGGCACCCGAGAAGCAGCTCATCGTGTCGGTGCCCATCAAGCGCGACAACGGCGAGATCGAGGTCTTCACGGGCATCCGGGTCCTGCACAACACGTCGCGCGGGCCAGCGAAGGGCGGCATCCGCTTCGACGTCAATGTCACGCTCGACGAAGTCAAGGCGCTCGCCGCCTGGATGACCTGGAAGTGCGCCGTCGTCAACCTCCCGTTCGGCGGAGCGAAAGGCGGCGTGATGTGTGACCCCACCACGATGTCCGATGGCGAACTGGAGCGCGTCACGCGCCGGTACACGTCGGGAATCATCGATATGCTTGGCCCCGATTCCGACGTGCCCGCCCCGGATGTCAACACCAACGAGCGCGTGATGGCCTGGATCATGGACACGTACTCGATGCACAAGCGCCACACCGTGACCGCCGTCGTGACCGGGAAGCCTGTCGTGATGGGTGGTTCCCTCGGGCGCCGCGACGCGACGGGGCGTGGCTGTCTGGTGGTGGCCAAGCGTGCCCTCGAGCGGAAGGGCATTCCGATTGTCGGCGCCACGGTTGCCGTGCAGGGCTTCGGCAACGTCGGCTCGACGGCGGCGCGGCTGATGCACGCAGAAGGGATGCGAATCATCGCCGTGAGCGACAAGAGCGGTGGCATCCACAACCCGAAGGGTCTCGACATTCCGAAGGTGCTCGAGTGGCTTGCCACCAACAAGGTGCTCGATGGCTTTCCCGACGCCAAGCGGATCTCGAACGAGCAGCTGCTCAAGCTCAAGTGCGACGTGCTGGTCCCGGCCGCGCTCGAGAACGTGATCACCAGCGAGAATGCGGCCGAGGTCAAGGCGCGCATCATCTGTGAAGGCGCCAACGGGCCGACGACCGCGAAGGCCGATGCGATCCTCGAGAAGAAGGGGATCTATGTGATCCCCGACATCCTCGCGAACGCCGGCGGCGTCACGGTCTCCTACTTCGAGTGGGTCCAGGACCGCGGCGGATATTTCTGGGACGAAGAGACCGTGAACGAGCGCCTCGAGAAGATCATGATCAAGGCGTTCGACGAGGTGTCCGAAATGGCCGAGAAGCACGATGTCTCTCCGCGCATCGGCGCCTATATGCTCGCGATCGACCGGGTGGCCGCAATGCACCGGCTCCGCGGAATGTATGCCTGATGCAGTTGCACCTCCTCGCGGTCGGCAAGTTGCGGCCCGCCTACCGCGAGGCCTGCGACGACTACCTCCGCCGGCTGCGTCGCGTCGTGCCGGTTACGGAGCGTGAGGTGCGGGAAGCGGGGCGGGCGGGCAGTGTCGCTCGGCAGCGTGACGAGGAAGGGAAGCGACTGCTCGAGGCGCTGCCCGAACAGGCCGACGCGGTACTGCTCGATCTTGAGGGGAACGCCTGGTCGAGCGAGGCACTCGCGACCGAACTGCAGCAGTGGCGGGAGCGCGGGCGCGATGTGGCGTTCCTGATCGGCGGTGCCGTCGGGGTGTCGACGGCGGTCACGCAACGCGCCGCCCTGCGCTGGAGTCTCGGGCCGCTGACCCTGCCACACGAGCTGGCGCGCGTGGTCGTGACAGAGCAGCTCTACCGTGCCACGACCATTCTTCGTGGCGAACCCTATCACAAGGGAGCGCGTTGATGCGATGGTACGCTCCCGGCCACGACCCACTCCCGTGTCCGCCGCCTCGGGATGGCACCTGGAACGACGCACTCACCCCGGCCATCCTGGCCGTCCCCGGTACCGAAGGCGCCCTCGCGCGACTGCGTGAGCCCGGCGCCCTGGTCGTAACGACCGGGCAGCAGCCCGGGCTCTTCACCGGACCCGCGTACACCGTTCACAAGGCCCTCGCGGCCGCGGCGCTGGCCGCGGAGTTGTCGCAACGCTGGGACCGACCGGTCCTCCCCATCTTCTGGCTCGCGGGCGATGATCACGACTTCGCCGAGGCGAGTACGGCGTCCTGGCTCGATGCGTCAGGCGCGGTGGCGGAGTGGCATCTCGACCCACGTGATCCCGCCGCACCGCAGCGGTCGATGGCGCACGAACCGTTGCCTGTCGATGTACTGAGTGGTCTCCGTACGCTGGAGCAGTCGTTGCCGGGCGGTCCCGATCGCGACCACACGATGACCTGGCTGCGCCAGCACTATGTCCCCGGCTGTACCCTCCAGCAGGCGTTTGCTGGGGCGATCGCCGAGTTGCTGGCGCCCTTTGGCGTGCTCTGTTTCGATCCCACGCACGAGGCCTTCAAGCGGGCACAGGTGCCGGTCCTCTTGCGGGCCCTGACGCAGGCCGCTGAACTGGACTCCGCGCTCGCCGCACTGCCCGATCCCGGCACGCGAATCGTCACTGGCGAAGGCGCAACTCTGGTCTTCTACGAGGACGCCGGGGGCCGCGACCGGTTGCTGCTCGACGGTAACGACTTTCTTGGTCGCAGGAGCGGCGCGCGGTTTACACTGGCCTCCGCCGCTGCCAACCTTGAGGAACATCCCGGGCGGTGGTCCGCCAATGTCCTCCTCCGGCCGGTCGTCGAAGCGGCACTGCTCCCGACGGTGGCGTATGTCGCTGGTCCCGGTGAGTACCGTTACCTCACGCGGCAAGCGGCGAGTCTCTATCCGCTGCTTGGCGTGACGCCGCAGCTTCCTGTCCCTCGCTGGTCGGGCACCCTGATCGAACCGTGGGCCGACCGTCTGCTGCAGCGGCTTGGCATCACCGAGGCCGAGCTGCTCGCCGATGATGGGACACTGGGTCGCGACATCCTGCGGCGCGACCTCCCGCCAGCCGTACCGCGCGCGCTGGCCAACCTGCGCGGGGCCATCGCCGAATCCGCAGCGTCGCTCACCGAAGCGGGACACGCGATCGACGCCGTGCTGGAACGCGCGGTCGCGTCACGTCAGCGTCGCCTCGACCAGGTGTCCGACGACCTCGAGCGGCTCCTCGAGCGCCACTTGCGCAAGCGCAGCGATATCGCCTACTCGCAATATCTCCGGCTTCGCGGGGCGCTCCTGCCTCGTGGAGTACCACAGGAGCGAGCGCTGTCGGCTCCCTCATTCCTTGCACGGCACGGGCAGGCGTGGTTGCAGGGCGTGCGCGATGCCACAACGGAGTGGGCCCGGCGGCTTGAGCCGGCACCCCGCGCGGACTAGGATCGACCTATGTCGCTTCTCGGGATCGTCCTCCTCGTGGCGCTCTGTATTCCCATCGTGTCGATGCTGGTCGATGGGCCGATCGGTCGCGCCTTTGCCAAGCGGCTGGAGCGCGAGCCCACCCCGGCAACCCGACGGGATGAGGAGATTGCCGACCTCAAGCGCCGGCTCGATCAGCTGGAGGGCGACATCGATATGTTGCACTCGTCGGTGACGCAGCTCCGCGAAGAGAACGAGTTCCTCCAGCGCTTGCTCGAAGCCGGGCCTCGTCGCCCCCCCGACCAGGGGTGAACTCGACCAACCGCGGCTCCTACCTGGTGGCCGCCGGCATTTTCCTGAGTCGTATCGCCGGACTGGTCCGCCAGCGGATCTTCTCCCATTATCTCGGCATCTCGGTGGCGTCCGAGGTGTGGAACGCCGCGTTTCGCATTCCCAATTTCCTCCAGAATCTTTTCGGTGAAGGCGCCCTCTCGGCGTCGTTCATCCCCAGTTACTCGCGCCTGCTCGGAGACGGAAAGGAGGAGGAAGCACGCCGGCTCGCGGGGGCCATCCTCGCGCTCCTCAGCTCCACTGTTGCCGTTCTGGTCCTGCTCGGCGAGATCGCGACGCCGTTCCTCGTCTCGCTGATCGTTCCGAATTACACCCCCGCGATGCAGTCCCAGACCGAAGTGCTCGTCCGGATTCTCTTCCCGGCGGCGGGACTGCTGGTACTCTCGGCGTGGTGCCTCGGAGTCCTCAACTCCCACCGCAAGTTCCTGCTCTCCTATGCCGCTCCGGTGGTATGGAACGCAGCGATCATCCTGACCGTGGTGCTCGCTGCGGCGCGCGGCACCGAAATGCATTTCGTGATCGTCGCGGCGTGGGGTGCCGTTGGTGGCTCCCTCCTGCAGATCCTGGTACAGTGGCCAGTCGTGATGCGGGTGGGTGGTGCCATCCGGCCCCGGAGCTGGCGCGGTGTGCCCGAAGTGCCCCAGGTAGTGCGCAGTTTCCTGCCCAATCTGATTTCCCGCGGCGCGAATCAGATCTCCGCGCTGA
>JAZJZU010000048.1:0-8404 GCA_040389605.1 Gemmatimonadota bacterium | reverse complement strand
CCTCCGGCGCGGGGCGACGGGGCTTCAGTCGTAACCGGGATCCGCGCCGCGCGCGGCGCGGCGCCAGCCAGAGCCACTATCGAACTCGTCGTCCGCCGATCATCACGAAGCTTACGTGCTCCGTCACCGTCACGTCATTCAGCGGATTCCCCGGCACTGCAATCATATCCGCGAGCTTCCCCACCGCGATCTCGCCGCGGTCAGGGGTGCCCAGCAATTCGGCACCGCTCAGCGTCGCGGCGCGGATGGCCTCGAGCGGTGACATCCCGGCCGCGACCATCGCGGAGAATTCCTTCGCGTTCATTCCGTGCGGCAGTACCGCGGCGTCGGTTCCGAAGGCGATCTTCACGCCGGCCGCGACGGCCTTCCGGAACGAGGCATCGGCCAGCGGCATCACCTCGTCCATCTTCGCGCGGATCGGCGGCGGCAACACGTTGCGATCGAGCAGCCCCGCGAGTGCGCGCGTGGGCACGAGCCAGGTGCCGCGCTGCTTCATCAGCGCGATGGTCTCGTCGTCGAGCATCGAGCCGTGCTCAATGCTGGTGACCCCGGCGAGCACCGCCGCCTTGATTCCGGCGGTGCCGTGCGCGTGCGCCGCCACCTTGAGCCCGTGGCGCGTTGCCTCCTCGACCACTGCGCGCAGCTCGGCGTCGCTCATCTGCTGCGCGCCCACCGTGGCGTCAAAGGAGAGCACGCCCGCCGTCGCGCAGATCTTGATGACCTTCGCGCCATACTTGGCCTGCAGCCGCACGGCCTCCATCATCTGGTCGGCGCCGTTGGCGACGCCGTCGATCGGCCCGAGTGGGAGCAGCCCCGGAGCGAAGCCGGTGACGTCACAATGTCCGCCGGTGATCCCGATCGCGTTGCCGGCGGGAATGATCCGCGGGCCATCGACGTCTCCGCGCTCGATGGCGTGCATCAGCGAGACATCGCTGAAGCCCGGCGCGCCGAGGTTCCGGACGGTGGTGAAGCCGGCCATCAGCGTCTTGCGTGCATTGAAGGCGCCGTGCAACGCCTGGTCGGCCAGCGTCTCGCGCACCGCGGCTAGTTCGAACCCCGCCCGAATCTCGTCGGTGAGATGGACGTGGGCATCAATCAGCCCCGGCATCAGCGTGACGTCGCCCAGATCTACCACTTCGGCCCCTGCAGGCGCGGCCCCACCCACCTGGATGATCTTGCCGTCCTGGACCACGACCAGCGCACCCGTGACGATCTTGCCGGAGCGGACGTCGAGAAGACGAGCCGCTTTCAAGACGACTGGTGGTGATCGATGGTCGATGATCGATGATCGATGATCGATACCTGGGCCTGTCATCCTGAGCGGCATGCCCCGCTGCTGTTGCGGGGAGACCCGCGCAGCGGGCGGAGTCGAAGGAGCCGGAACTCGGACGGGAGCGGCAAGCGTGAGTAGCGCCAAGGTGTTCAGCAGCATCGTGGGTCGGCTCGTGGTGGGTGTGACTATATAGTAGGGCGAAACGGGACGGGGGGTCACCCCGCGTCGTTGGCTCTCGCCGGGAAGTCACCCCGCTCCGAAGGAGCGGGGTCTCCCGGCCAGTTATCTCGCAAGAGCCGGTTTCGCACGACATCGGGGCGCCTGCAGCGGAGTCCTGCCCATCCCGACGCAGGAGGCCCCGCGCCTGCGGCGCGGGGCGACAGCCGTCCCTCGCTTCTCGCTTCTCGCCCCTCGGCCTTATCTTTCTGCCATATTGGCCGACCCCCCTCCCGGACCGGTGATGCCCAAGCGCGATTTCCTCTCCTTTGCCGACCTCAGCCGCGCCGAATGCCTTGGGCTCCTCGACCTCGCGGCGACGATGAAGCGCGGGGAATACTGGAGCCAGCCGCTGCTGGGCAAGTCACTCGCCCTGATCTTCGCCAAGAGCAGCACCCGGACCCGGGTGTCGTTCGAGGTCGGTGCCCGCCAGCTCGGCGCCCAGCCGCTCTTCCTCTCCTCGCGTGACATTCAGCTCGGCCGCGGCGAGCCGATCCGCGATATGGCGCGCGTGCTGTCGCGCTATGTCGACGGAATAATGATCCGGACCTTCGCGCAGGCCGACGTGGCGGAGCTGGCCCAGTTCGCGAGCATTCCGATTATCAATGGACTCACCGATCTGCTCCACCCCTGCCAACTGCTCGCCGACCTGCTGACGATGAAAGAGGAGTTCGGTGGATTCGACGGCAAGGTCGTGGCGTGGATCGGCGACGGCAACAATATGGCGAACTCCTGGATCGAGGCCGCTGGCCTGCTGGGCTTCGAGCTGCGGCTCGCCTGCCCGGAAGGCTACGAACCCGATCGCGCGCTCTTCGATCTCAACGCCACGCGCACGAAGATCTCGATCACGGAAGACCCGGAAGAGGCCGTCGCCGGCGCACACGTGGTGACCACGGACGTCTGGGCCTCGATGGGCCAGGAAGAGGAGGCGGAGGTGCGGCGTCAGGCGTTCACCGGCTATTGCGTCGATGAGGGATTGATGGCCGCTGCCGACAAGGCCGCGATCGTGCTGCACTGTCTGCCGGCGCATCGCGGCGAGGAGATCACCGAGCAGGTGCTCGAGGGGCCGCAGTCGCGGGTGTGGAACGAGGCCGAGAACCGGCTGCACGCGCAGAAGGCGCTGATGGCGCTGGTGATGGGATGAACAGGATCTTCGAGGAACACCGCACGCTCGTGAGCGGGGCGGGGTGCTACACGCCCGATGGGCTGGGGCAGTTCGAGGTGACCGGCCCCGATGCGCACGCGTTCGTGAACCGCGTCGCGACGCTCGATGTCTCGCTGCTGCCGCCCGGGCGCTTTGCGCACGCGCTGATCCTGCGCGACGATGCCGCGATTCTCGATCGCGTCACGGTGTATCGCTTTCCCGACCGCATAATGCTGCTGGTCGATGCCCAGTTCCGTCACGCGGCGTGGGACTACATCGTGGCGCGCAAGCGCGGCAACGTGCGGCTGCGCGACATCTCCGACGATGTCGGCCTGGTCACGGTGCGTGGCCCCGCGACGGCCATCCGCGTGGCGCCGCTGATGGACGCCGTGCCAGTGGAACCGGGCGACGTGGAGACGTCGCGCTTTGCGGGCGTCGATGTCTTTGCGGGGCGTGCCACGCTCGACGGTCCCGATGGCATTGATTTCTTCTGCCGCAAGCGCGATCGCGATTCGCTCGAGACCGGACTGCGCCACGCGGGCGTCTATCCCGTGGCGCGCGAGGCGTGGGACCTGCTGCGACTCGAATGGGGTGTCGCGCGCGTGGGCATCGAGATCGACAGCGATGACACTCCCGTGGAAGCCGGACTCGAGAACCTCGTGGCCGAGATGAAGGGCGCCCCGTTCCCGGGCGAGACCGCGCTGGCGTCGCGGCGGCGGAGTGGCGCGATGAAGCGTCTCGTGGGCTTCCGCGTGCACGGCAGTGAACTCCCGACCATCGGCGCACGCGTGACGGTGGCGGGATTGATGACCGACCGGGTTCGTTCGGTGGGCCGCTCGCCGCGCGTCGGCATCATCGGAATGACGGCAGTCCCCACCTCGGCCACTACACCCGGCACGCCGCTGCATTTTGAGGGCGGCAGCCAGAGCTGGACTGGCGAAGTGGTGCGCCGGCCGTTCGTGTCGCGCGGAGGAATGGCCGCCGGTGATACCACCGAACTGCCCGCTGCTCAGCGGCCCACGTGACCGTTCGCATCGGTGTACTGGTGATCTCCGACGGTGTGTCGGCCGGTGAGCGCGAAGACAAATCCGGCGCGGCGATCGTGGCGTGGGCCGGGATCCACGACTTTCCGGTGCTCGCGCAGGGATGCGTGCCCGATGAGAGTGCGGCGATCGTGTCGCAGCTCACTGCCTGGGCCGATGGCGGCACGCTCGACGTGATCCTCACGACCGGCGGCACGGGGCTCGGTCCTCGCGACGTGACGCCCGAAGCCACTCGCGCCGTCATCAAGCGCGAGGCACCAGGGATCGCCGAGGCGATCCGTGCGGCCGCCATTCCGGCCACGCCGCGCGCGGCACTCTCGCGTGGGCTCGCGGGGACGCGCGCCCGCGCGCTGATCGTGAACCTGCCCGGCTCGGTGAACGGCGTGCGCGACGGGCTCGCCGTGCTCGAGCCGCTGCTGCCTCACATCGCGCAGTTGCTGCGCGGCGACACGGAGCACTGAACGTGGCGAGCCAGGTGGTGATCACCCTCTCCGATCTGGAGACCGCCGTGCCGCTCGATCGCGCGCTCGAGGCCGCGGGCGTGAGCTGCGCCGTGGTGAACTCCGCCGACGAGGGCCGCCACGCGATGCGGCGCGACCATCCCTCCCTGCTCGTGCTGAGCGGTGCAGTCCACGAGCCCCAGGCGATGCAGCTCGCGGCCTACGCGCGCGATCACGAGATCGCAGTGCTCGCGCTGCTCGAGCCCACCGACAGCGACCGCACCGAACGCGCCGCGCGCATCGGCGCGACCGAGGTGCTGGTCAAGCCGCTCCAGACCGACGACCTGGTGTCGACGGTGCAGCGGCTCGTCGAGCGGCGCGAACTGCAGCGCCGCACCGGCATCTTCGGTGAGAGTGCCGCGGTGCAGGAAGTGCTCGTGAAGATCGAGCAGATGGCACCGGTCTCGAGCACCGTGCTCATTCAGGGCGAGAGCGGCACCGGCAAGGAGCTCGTCGCGAAAGCGATTCACGATCTCTCGCCGCGGCGCGGGCGGCCGTTCATCGCCATCAACTGCGCCGCGCTGCCCGAGACGCTGCTCGAGAGCGAACTCTTCGGACACGAGAAGGGCGCGTTCACCGGTGCGGCTGAGCGGCGGCTGGGGCGGTTCGAGCTGGCCGACACCGGCACGATCTTCCTCGACGAAATCGGCGAGATCCCGGCGAGTGTGCAGGTCAAGTTGCTGCGCGTGCTCGAGACGCGCTCGTTCTTCCGGCTCGGCGGCATCACGCCCATCAAGGTGGATGTCCGCGTGCTCGCGGCGACCAACCGGTCGCTCAAGGAACAGGTCGCCTTGAGGGAATTCCGCGACGATCTTTATTACCGGCTCAACGTGCTGTCGATTTATTTGCCACCACTGCGCGAGCGGCGCGACGACATCCCGCTGCTGGTCAAGCGCTTCGTGCGCGAATTCGCCGTGCAGCACGATCGCACCTTTCCCGGCATCACGCAGGAGGCGATGCAGCGGCTCGTGAGCGCGCCCTGGCCCGGCAACGTGCGCCAGCTGCGCAACCTGATCGAGTCGATGGTCGTGCTCGCGCTCGGGAGCGAGGTCCGCGCGGCCGACATTCCTCCCGACGTGACCGAGGGCACGGGGTCACTGCTGCCGATGCGGTTGCCGCGGCCCGAGAGCCGGGAGGGTCCCGTCGTCGGCGGGGCCGAGTTCGAGTTCATCCTCCGGTCGTTGATGGAGCTCCGGGTCCAGATGGAGGACCTCCGCCGGAGACTGGAAGAACGCCACGAGCCCGTGCACGTCATCGAGGTTTCCGACCCGTCCCGCGAGCCGACTGTCGCAATTCCAGTCAGTGGGCTGGGGCCGGTGACCGGGGAAGAGGAGCCGGAGCCTGAGCCAGTGGTGGTTTACCGGCCGGGGATGACGATGGCCGAGGTGGAGCGGCGGACCATCGAGACGGTGCTGGAGGAACTCGGCGGCAACCGGCGGCGGGCCGCCCAGGTCCTCGGCATCGGCGAGCGCACCCTGTACCGCAAGCTGAAGGAGTTCGGTATCGCCTAAGTGATGGCAGGACAAATTGTTGAGTGGGGTCACCTCTTGACACTTCTCAACTGCCTCACCAATTTGCACCAGCCCCATTTTCAGAACTCCACCCGCGCCCCGGGCCCTCGTGCATCTCGCCGTTGACTCTTCGCGCTGTGTCGCCTGCCTGGCGTGCGTCCGGGTCTGCCCGACCGACGCCATTGCCTTGCCGCCCGAGGCGCGAATCGTCGAAATCGTGGAGGAGAACTGCATTCGCTGTGGCGAGTGCGTTCCGGCCTGTCCGCACGACGCCATCACGGCCACGGGTGCGGTCGACAAGGCCCTGGCCATTGCCGAAGCGGGCACGGGCGCGATTGTCCTGGCACCGGAAGCGGTGGCGCATTTCCATCCGGCCACCCCCGAGCAGCTGGTCAATGCCTGCTACGAGGCGGGGTTCCGGCTGGTCTCCCGGGGGGTCATTGGCGACGAGCTGGTGGCGCAGGAGTACCTCACCCTGTGGGAGGACCCCGACTGGGGCACCCTGATCCGGACCACCGATCCGGTCGTGGTGGCCGCCATCACGGCCCATTATCCCGAGCTGGTGCCCTATCTGGCGCCGATTACCTATCCCTGTGTCGCAGAGGCGCGATTCCTGCGTGAATACCACGGCAGCGGGCTTCCGGTGGTCTATGCCGGGATGAGTGCCCCGGGTCAGGTGAGCGAGCTCGACGCGATGCTCACCTTTACCGACCTGGAGCAGCTCTTCGCCCTCCGGGAGGTCCGGCCGGCCACGTTGCCGACCACCTTCACCCGGATGCCGCCCGAGATGCGGCGGCATATGTCGGTGGCGGGCGGGTTGCCGCTCGAGATGGTGGTGAGCGGGTCGTCGATGGGGAGGCGGCTGCTGGCGGTGCGTGGGCTGGAGGCGTTGCCAGCGCTCGCGCAGGCAGTGGGTCACGACCGGCTCGACCTGGGATTCGTCGACATCCAGTCGCATCAGGGTGCCCTGGGGCATCCGGCGGCCGGACCGAAGCAGCATCTCTATCGGCGCCGGGCGCTGATTCAGCAGTACGAGCCGGTGCGGAGCCGGACGCCGGTGGTGCCGGAGGATCACGACACCGAGGTGGGTGCCGCGTTCCCGTTCGGGCAGCGGCGGCAGCAGGCCGAGCCGGCTGCGGTGCGCACCATCCTGGAGGCCATCGGGACGGGCCCCAACGGGAAGGCGTGGGATTGCAGGGCGTGTGGCTATCCGAGTTGCCATCGGTTTGCGCAGGCCGCTGCCCTGGGTCGGGCCTCGCTCAAGCAGTGTGTGCCGTGGCTGAGTCAGCGGGCCGATGATGCCTCGCGTGATGCGAGCACCGACGCCCTCACGGGGCTGGCGAGTTACCGGAGTCTGCAGCAGCGGTTGAATCACGAGATGGAGCGGAGCAAGCGGAGTGGCGACAACTTCGCGGTGCTCTTCCTCGATCTGGATCACTTGAAGGTGCTCAACGACCGGTATGGCCACGAACGTGGCAACCAGGTCCTGCGTATGGTGTCGGACGAGTTGCGGCGGACCATCCGCGCGACCGACCTGGCCGCCCGGTATGGCGGCGACGAATTTGTGGTGTTGCTCACGCGGACTGATCGGGCCGGAGCGATCCGGGTGGCCGATGCGGTGCGGGAGCGGGTCCTCGGCGCTGGTCTGGGTCAGGGCTTCGCAGAGGGTGAGATTTCGGTGAGTATCGGCGTGGCGGAGTACGATCCGGCGGCGCCGCAGGAAGGGCCGCTGCTCGACCAGGCCGATCGGGCGTTGTATCTGGCGAAGTCGGCGGGGCGCAACACCGTTGCCTGACGAATTTATTTTCCCAACGAGGGACCGCGTGACCGCTTCGCCCCAGCAGCACTTTGACGCGTCGCAGCCCCGACCCGGGGGAACACCAGTGGACCCTGCTACCGATCCGTGGGGCGTGCGGCGTGCCGAAAATTTGCTGACCTCGCTCGAGGGGATTCTCTCCGCGCGGCTGGTGACCACGCCGCTGGGCGAGGTGAGCGAGATCCACATTCTGGCGCAGGCCGGGAGCCCGGCCAAGCAGGTGGTGCGCAACGTGGAGTCGGCGTTGCTCGCGCACCTCGGCCTCAAGGTCGATCACCGGAAGATCTCGGTGGCGCAGACGGCCGACGTGAAGCCGATGGCGGCGCTGGAGCAGGGGGCGGTGCAGAGCGCGTCGATGACGCGAGTGGTGTTGTTCGACGAACTGGTGATGGCCACGGTGCCGCATCATCGTCGCGCCACGGCCACGGTCACGCTCACGGCAATGGGCCGGATCGAGACGCACACGGAAGAGGGTCCCGACACGGCGCGTGGGCGGGTCGAGACGGCGGCACGTTGTGCCGTGATGGTGCTCGAGCGTCTCGTGGCGCGGCACTCGCTCGCGCTCGAGGGGGTGCAGCTGATCACGGCGTTCGACAAGCACTTTGTGATGAGTGCGGTGCAGGCGATCGGTGGCCGGGAGAGCAGGCTGCTGGTGGGCACGGCCGAGGTGCGGGAGAGCAGCGAGCACGCGGCGGTGTATGCGGTGCTCGACGCCACGAATCGGTGGGCGGCCGCGCGACAGGCTCGATAAACGAAGAGCTCGCTGGCGCCGTGCCGTGCGCGGCGCGATGTCCGAGGTGAAAGGATCTGGCTGGCGCCGTGCCTTGCGCGGCGCGATCTGCGGGGTGAGAGGATCTTGCTGGCGCCGTGCCTTGCGCGGCGCGATCTCCGAGGCGACTGA
>JAZJZU010000047.1:0-3511 GCA_040389605.1 Gemmatimonadota bacterium | reverse complement strand
TAGCGGCGTCTGAAGAATCCCGCGAGCGGAGGCTTATGTCGCCAGCCTGATAACCGTCGGGTCTTCGGCTAGCCGCGGAGAGGCAGCCCACGGGCAACGCCCGACCCGGGATGGGAGGGGGCGTCAGCGTCTCGGGAATCCGCGCCGCGCAGGGCACGGCGCGAGCTACCGCCCAGGGACCAGTAACTCTCTATCACGCAACCACTTACAACGAAAACCGCCGCACGGAAGTGAACTCGTCGGAGGGCACGATGTACATCTTTTCGGTGCTCGCCACCCCGAACTTGGCCTGCTTCGCCAGCCACTCGTCGAGGGTCGGCCCGGCGGCAGGATCGAAGATGGCCACGTTCTTCATTACCACGCCCCGATTGCCCCGCTCGTGCCAGCGCCCGAGATAGCTCTTCCCCGATGCGCCGGTGACCACCACGGTGATCCCGTGGAGTTCGTCGCGATCGGGGTGCAAGTCGGGGAAGCTCACGCGCAGTAGGTCTCGAACGCGGTGAGCAGTTCGCCGGCGATCTGGTCGGGGGAGCGACCCTCGATCTCGTGGCGATGAAGGAAGCGCACCACCTCGCCGTCCTTCATCAGCACCGCCGACGGCGACGACGGCTGGTACTCGCCGAAGTACGACCGGGCCCGCGACGTGGCGTCGAGATCCTGGCCCGCGAAGACCGTGTAGACGTGCTCGGGCTTCTTGGTGGCGGTGGTGAGCGCCTTGGCCAGTGCCGGCCGCGCGCCGCCTGCAGCGCAGCCACAGACCGAGTTCACGAAGACCAGCGCCGTGCCGTGCTGCTCGCCGAGCGCCTTGTCGACATCCTCAACCGTACGGAGCTCGGTGACACCCAGGCGAGTGACTTCGTCGCGCATCGGCTTGACCATCATTTCCGGAAATGCCATCTCAACAGACTCCAACCTTATAGGGGTTACTTCCCGGGTTCGGAAGTTTTCGGTTCGTCCAGTGCCTGCTTCATTGCGTGCCACGGCAGGGTCGCGCACTTCACTCGCATCGGGTATGCCGCCAGCCCTGCAAAGACTTCCAGCTTGCCAAGCTTCACGCCGGGGACCGGGTGTCCTGTGAGCAACCCGTGAAAGCCCTCGAATAGTTCCCGAGCCTCGGCCACGGTCTTGCCCTGCACCGCCGTGGTGAGCAGCGAGGCCGACGCCTTCGAGACCGCACAGCCACGGCCCTGGAAGGCCACGTCGACGATCTGACCCGCGTCGTTCACCTGCAGCTCGAGCGACACCTCATCGCCGCAAAGCGGGTTGTGTCCTTCGGCACGATGGCTCGGCGCCGCCAGCGTCCGGAAGTTCCGGGGCGAGCGGTCGTGTTCGATGATCACGCCCTGATAGAGCTCGCTGAGCGTTGCCATCAGCCGAACACCTTGCGGGCCGAATGCAGCGCCGCGGCGAGGGTCTCGATGTCGGCGAGGGTGTTGTACGGGGCGATGGACGCGCGCGCCGTGGCGGCCAGGCCGAGGTGGGCGTGCAGCGGCTGCGTGCAGTGATGCCCCGCGCGAATGCAGACGCCCTCGCCATCGAGCAGCGAGGCGATGTCGTGGGGGTGAATCCCGGCCATCGTGAAGGTGAGGATCCCCACCTTCTCTGGCGCCGTGCCCACGAGCGTGAGCCCGGGGACTTCCTCAAGCAGGGCAGTGCCCGCCTTGAGCAGCGCCGACTCGTGCGCGTGGAGCGCATCGCGGTCCTGCGATTCCAGCCACTGAATGGCCGCCGTGAGACCCACCGCGCCAGCAATGTGCGGTGTGCCTGCCTCGAACTTCTGGGGACTCGGCGCGAATGTCGTGCGCTCGAACGTCACGCGGTCGATCATATCGCCGCCGCCCTGTGCCGGCGGCATCTTCTCCAGATGCTCACGACGGGCCCAGAGCACGCCGAAACCGGTGGGCCCGAAGAGCTTGTGGCTGCTGAAGCAGTAGAAGTCGCAGCCGAGGGCGCGGACATCCACCGGGAAGTGGCTCACGGCCTGGGCTCCGTCGACCAGGACCGGCACCCCGTGCGCCCGTGCCATCCGGCAGAGCTCGGCGATCGGGTTGATGGTGCCGAGCGCGTTCGAGACGTGCACCACGGCGAGCAGGCGCGGGCGCGTGGCCAGCAACTGCTCGGCCGCGGCAAGGTCGAGCTCACCGGCTGGCGTGATGGGAATCGGCACCGTGGTGGCGCCCACCATCTGCCAGGGGACGATGTTGGCGTGGTGCTCCATCGTGGTCACGAGCACCCGGTCGCCGATGCGCAGCGTGGGACGGATGAAGCTCTGCGCCACCAGGTTCACGCTCTCGGTGGTTCCGCGCGTGAAGACCACCTCTTCGTCGGGCACGCCCCCCAGAAACTGCGCCACGGTGTGGCGCGCCGCATCCCACGCGAGCGTGGACTTTTCGGAGAGCTCATAGACGCCGCGATGAATGTTGGCATTGCCCGACTCGTAGAATCGGGTGATGGCATCAATCACCACCTGAGGCTTCTGCGTGGTGGCACCGCTGTCGAGATACACCAGCGGCTTGCCACGCGAGGTCGTGCCAAGAATCGGGAACTCGGCCCTGAGGGTCGCGACGTCCCACGCGACGGTGGTCACGCGATCATCCGGTCGAGCCGCTCGCGCACGGTGGTCTCGAGGGCCACGCGGACCGGCTCCAGGGTGATCTCGAGCATCACTTCGGCCACGAAGGCCCAGATCAACAGCGCCTGTGCCGTCTGGCCGGCGATGCCGCGGGTCTGCAGGTAGTAGCGCTGCAGTTCGTTGAGCTTGCCCACCGTGGCGCCGTGGGTGCACTTCACGTCGTCGGCGAAGATCTCGAGCTGCGGCTTGGTGTCGACCTTGGCCGTGTCGGAGAGCAGCAGGTTGCGATTGGTCTGCTTCGCATCGGTCTTCTGCGCAATCGGCTGCACGAACACCTTGCCATTGAACACCGCGCGAGCGCTGTCGGCCAGCACACCCTTGTAGACCTCCCACGAATTGCAATGCGGCTCGTTGTGGAAGATCGCGGTGTGGTTGTCGACCGCCTGCGTGCCACTCGGGAGATAGAGGCCGTAGAGCAGCGTCTCGATGTTCGAGCCGTCAAGGGCCGCGTGCAGATTGTGCCGCGCCATCTTGGCGCCGAGGTGCAGCACGAAGGAGCGATAGTGCGAATCGCGCTGCTGGCTCACCTGCGTGAAGCCGATATGCTGCGCGTCGGCGCCTTCGCGTTGCACCCGGATGTGTTCGAGGCGGGCGTTGTCGCCCAGCACAAGCTCGGCCACGGCGTTGGTGAAATACGTACTGGCACCATCGAGCGCCACGAAGCTCTCGATCAGCGTTGCGGTAGCATTGGCCTCGATCACGGCGAGCGTGCGCGGGGCGATCGTCACGCCCGCGCTGGCCGCCGTGGCCACGTGAATCACGTGCACCGGGGTGGTCACCGTCACGCCGGCTGCGACGTGCAGGAAGACGCCGTCGTGCAGGAGCGCGGCGTTGAGGCCCGTGAACGGCGTCGCGGTGTCGGTGGCGTGCTGCCGCAGG
>JAZJZU010000046.1:0-6007 GCA_040389605.1 Gemmatimonadota bacterium | reverse complement strand
GTCCCCGCTCCTCCGGTGCCACTGCATCGCTGATGATGGCATCGCGCGCCGGCGAACGGAGGCCCTTGCCGAGCCGGTCGGTGACGCGCAGCCCGATCACCATACCTGCCGACTGCGCCAATGCAATCAGCGGGCGCACCGCACCGGCGAGCAAGTATCCGAAGAGCACCAGCGGGCCGCGCTTGGTGGTGCGGTCGGCGAGCCGGCCCGAGACCAGCCGCACGAGTGCAGCCGTGAGATCGGCGGCACCATCGAGCGCACCGAGTGCCGCGGCAGGTGCGCCGAGTGCGCCGGTGAGGAAGGCTGGGAGGAGCGGATAGACCATCTCGCTCGCCGCGTCGTTGAGACCGGAGACAAGCGAGAGCCCGCGGACTTCCCGCGGAAGCGGTTGCTTCAGCTGGAGAGCGCCCACCGCGCGAGTGGCACGGAGAGCCCGCCGCCCGCGAGCGCGCGCTGCAGGAAGATCACCGGATCGCCACCCTCTTCGGCATACCACGACTGCCACGCCTCGTGTGCGAGTGCCGCGGCGAGGGCATCGAGGGGTTCATCGACCACCTGGCGCACCAGCGACCGGGCCGACTCCACGTTCACGCCAGTGAGCCGCGTCGTACGCTCCACGAGTTCGTCGACCGTGGCGCGTCGCGACTGCAAGAGCAGGTCGGATTCGGCCGCCACGGCATCGAGCAGCGCGAGATACGACAGCATCAGCCGCCGCTCTGGCTCGCCCGTGGCCGGCGTGGAGCGCAGCAGTGCCGCGACGGTGCGCCCCCAGCCGTCCATCAGGCCGGGGGCGAGCAGCAGCCGGCGCACGGCACGGGACTGGACGTCGCGCGCAGTATCGAGCGTGAGCGCCGCCTGTTCGCGGATCGCCGCCGCAGCAAGGCTCCAGGCATCTTCGGCCTCGAACGGATCCTCCACCGGTGGGTCGGCGGTCACCGGCATTCCGAGGGCGGCGAGTTCGCCTCGTACCCGCTCCCATTCGGCGGGCCACTGCTCGAGCAGCGTCTCGAAATCGAGCGGCTCCTCGGCAATAAGCGATCGAACCAGCATCAGTGGCTGGTCGGATCCGAGTTCCTCGGCCGCGGCCTGCAGCGACTTCTCGACGCCTGCCCGGCGAAGTTCCAGCAGCCGGAGCGTGCCCTTCACGCCCACCGGTTCGCTGCTCAGCGTGGCGAGGTGTCGTTCGAGGACATCCTCACCCAGACCAGCCTCGCCCCCGACCCGGGCCGGGTCGTCGAGCCAGGCGCGGTGATCGGCCACGGCCACGAGCGCCGGCTGCACGGTGGCATCGTCGAGATATTCCGAGGCCTCGTCGAGCGCTTCGAGCAATTGCGACGCCGCGTCGCGGGTGAGTTCAACCAGATCGGCCGGGAGCGTGCGGCGGTCATCGCGCAGCGAGGCGAGAAAATCGGGAATCGCCGTGACGCGATCGCGCAATGCCGCCTCCGACTCCGCGTCGAATTCTTCGTCCATCAGGGCGTAGAGCGCGTGCCGGGCGTGCGCGAGTGGCCGGCAGCCGTCGAAACAGTCGCCACCTGCCAGCGCCTCAAGGTCGACGATGTCGGTGCGAATGGTGTTGATCAGCATCGTGCGATCGACCTCGTCGTCGAGCGACTCCACTTCGTCGAGATCCTCGACGGCGTTCGCGATGCTCTTGAGCGCCGCCACCTGGGCCGTGAGCCACGGGGCATCGAAGCGACCCAGCCGGTGATGAATGCTGTCGGGTGCATCGAACGGATGGCGCAGCGGATCGAGATGGCGGGCAAGATCGAGATAGGAGGCGAGGAGCTCATCGAGCGGGCTCACGTCTTGCCTGCCACCGTGGAGTTGGAACCGATCGATCCGCTGCCGTGAAAGTCACGCACGACCACATCGTCGCCGAGCATCGTGCGCACGAGGGAACTACCCTCGATCACGCAGCGCGCACCGATGATGCTGTCGCTGATGGTGGAGTTGCGCACGGCGCAGCCCTCGTCGAGCGTCACGTTGGGACCCACGGTACACCCTTCGAGCACGCAGCCATCGGGGATCCGCACCGGCTCAATCAGCGTGACGTCCTTGCCCACCTTCGGGAGCGGGAATGTCCCCTGCGCGAGCAACACCGCGTTGGTGTCGAGCGTGGTGCCGAGCTGGCCACAGTCGTACCAGCCACCCACCTCGGCCGTGAGAATCCGGCGGCCGTTGTCGATCATATGCTGGAACGCATCGGTCAGGAAATATTCACCCTTGTTCGCGGGTGCGGCGAGCACTGCATCGATGCCGCGCCAGAGCGACTCAACGTCGCGGATGTAGTAGAGCCCAATGTTGGCGAGCTTCGAGATCGGCTCGGTCGGCTTCTCGACGATCTTCGTCATATAGCCGAATTCGTTGGTCACCACCACGCCGAAGCGCTGGTAATCCTCGACTTCCTTGGCCCAGATGATCCCATCCACGTCGGACTGCTCGGCGAGCGTGAGGTCGGCCTCGAAGACGGTGTCGACGAAGATGATCATCACCGGCCCCTTCACGAACGGCCGCGCGAGGTTCACGGCGCCGGCCGTGCCATCCTGCACTTCCTGTTCGATGAACCGCGACGGAATGTCGTACTGCGCGCGCGCGTACTCCTCCACCTGTTCCTTGAGGTGTCCGGTGATGAAGATCAGCTCGTCGACCTTCAGGCCCTTGAGCTTGTCCATCACCCAGTCGATCACCGGCCGGCCGGCCACCTTGAGCATCGGCTTCGGGGTGAGGTGCGTGTGGGGGCGGAGTCGAGTCCCCTTTCCGGCGAGCGGAATGATCACCTGCATAAGGTCAGCTTCTCCCGTAGCGATCGTTGAGACGGACGAGATCGTCGAGTTCGGGGGTCGAGGCCTCGAGCACATCGCTGTCGACGAGCGCCTCGATCTGGTGAATGGTCGGCGCCGGAATATGTACCGATTCACCAGCCTTGAACGACCGCACATCGGGATCAGCGCCCTCGCGGGGCCAGATCCGGAGCAGCAGCTCCCCTCGCAGGACGTGCATCGTCTCATCCTTGAGGTTGTGGTACTGGCACGAGAGCACGTGCCCGGCCTTCACGTGGAGGATCTTCCCCACATAGCGATCGGTGTGCGCCCAGATCAGCTCATATCCCCAGGGCTTCTCGATGGTCCTTGGTACCCCGTCCATTGCGACTCCTTGGGCGGAAAACGGCGATGTGCGGTAGCTGGAGGTCAACGGGAGAAAGCTAACGACCCGGCGCCTGGCTCCCGGCGTGGAAGGCGAACGAGGAGGGCACAGTGATACAGTCCCGGACGCAGACGCCGCAGGCGACGCAGCCCTCGAACTTGAGCACGGGCCGGCCCTCGGCATCGAGCGAGAGGGCGGTTTCTCCGACGGGGCACGATCGCACGCAGACACCGCATTCCTGGCCGTCGAAGGTCACGCACCGCTCGGGGATGAATTCGATCCGGCCGAGGCGTGTGCCCTGCCATCCCTGTTCGGGCACCAGGAGCGCGTCGGTGGGGCATTCGCTCGCACACGGCATATCGGGGCAGGCGATGCAGGGGATCCGTGCTGGCTCGAGGAAGGGCGTGCCCGCCGCGAGGCCGCCGCTGGTCGGGACGTGGAGGATCGCCCCCGCAGGGCAGGCGGCGGCGCAGGCGCCGCATCGGGTGCAGGCCGCGAGGAACTCCAGTTCCGGCAGGGCACCGGGAGGGCGGACGTAACTGCGCACGACGATCCGTTCCTCCGTGGCCCGGCCGAGACGCTGGAAGGCGTCGCCGAACGCACGGCGGAAGAAATCGCGACGATCGCCGGGATCGTCGTTCAGCACGGAGCAGCGGGGTGGCGTATCACGACGGAAAGATACGCCCCCCGCGTCCCGGCTTCAGGGGCGCTTGACCTCGTACGTCTTGGAACCGGCCGAGACGCCATTGAGCATCACATCGACCTGATACTCACCCACGGGCCAGGCCGACTTCTTCATCACGTGGAATTCCGTGCGCGACTCACCGGAGCTGGTGATGGGCTGCGACGAGGAATCCACGAGCTTCCCGGCCTTGGTCGACCAGTGCGCGCTGAGCGTCCCGTCGCCCACGCCATCGGTGCGCACCGAGACATACATCGTGTCGCGCGGGCCGAAGGTGGTGGCGTGATCGTTGATGCTCTTGTCGGCGTTGAGTGACTTGCCGATATCGATGTCCTTCACGGCGACCGGCGCCGGGGCCACCGGGGCCGGCGCATTGGCCGCGGCCATACTGTCGGCGTCGGGCGCCTTGTCGGTCTTGCCGCACGCGGCGAGGGTGGCCGCGAGGGCGATGGCAGGGAGAATGCGAAAACGAAATGACATATAGGCTCCAGCGTGAGGGTCAGGGCAGCCGAAGGGTCTGCCCGGGGAAGATCTTGTCCGGGTCCGTGAGCACGTCGCGGTTGGCCTCGAAGATCTCGCGCCACCGCGATCCATCGCCGTAGGCGTGCTTCGCGATCTTCGAGAGCGAATCACCGGACACCACGGTATAGGTGCGGTCGGCGGTGCCGTCGGCCTGAGTATCCGCCGAGGGAGCGGTGGAAGACTGTCCAGCGGTGACGTCCGCGAAGGGATTGGCGTCGTCAGGCTTCTTGGAATCCATCGAAGGGCTCCGGGGAGATATGGGCCGGCCACGGGCCGGTACCGGGGTTGCCATCGGGAGACGACGCTGTGCCGGACTGAGACACCTCACGCGCAGGTGTCGTCCCTGCGGGCAGGGGCCGGAGATTCCATCCAGGCATCGGTTACACCCCGAAACCGCATCACGATGCAGTGCGCGACACGCGCGCTGTTCACCTCTGCGACACCGTGTGCTTCTGCCCCGTCACGACGTCACCGAAAACACTTTCCCCTCTCGTTTGCTGCAAAGACGACGAGGTGGGCCGTACGGTTCCATCGCGAAACCCAACAAGGAGTGACAATGTTTTCGACATCCTTCACGCCGACTCGATTCCGTCGTCGGCGACTCCCTGCAGCCGCCTTGCTCGTAGCCGCAGCCCTGACTCTCGGCGCGTGCAGCGACGATTCCACCGGCGCGAACGTCGCCGCCAACGTGACCATTGCCAGCGGCAGCAGTCAGTCCGGAATCGTTGGCGCCGCGCTCGCCGCACCGCTCGTCGTGAAGGTGACGGACGAGGACGGTGATCCCGTTTCCGGGGCAACGGTGAGCTTCACTACCAGCAGCAACGGCACCCTGGGCAGCTCGACCGCCACGACGGACGCCCAGGGAATGGCCCAGACCACCTTCGTACTGGGGCCGGCAGCCGGATCCCAGACCGTGACGGCGAGCGTGAACGGTGTCTCGACACCAGTGACCTTCTCGTTCACGGCAATGGTGAGCACGGCCTCCGCCATTTCGATCGTCGGAGGTAACAATCAGAGCGGCGCGGTCGGCACGCCGCTCGCGGCGGCACTAGTCGTGAAGGTGAGCGACCTGCTGGGCAACGGCGTCGCCGATGCCACGGTCAACTGGAGCACGACCGCCGGCACGCTCGGCTCGACGACCACCACGACCAATGCATCGGGTCAGGCGCAGACCACGCTGACCCTGCCGGCGACCGCAGGAACGGCCACGGTCACCGCCACACTGGCCGGTACCAGCACCACGGCGACCTTCACGGCGACCGCGAACTAGGGTTGCCTCGACGCGCCAGGCAGCAAGCGAACGCCGCCCCGGGGAGGGCGGCGTTCGTGTTTGCAGCACGAGTCCGGTATCGGCGTACACTTTGGCCTGCTACGCGACCGCCTGCAGTGGAGTCCCGGGGAGGGCAATGATCGATTGATAACTCTCGACCAGGCGGTCGAGTTCCTTGTCCCAGGAGAGCGCCGTAGCGGTCGCCCGCGCGCCCAGGCCGAGGCGGATCGCCAGTGGCGGCGAGGTCGCGACCCGGATCATCGCATCCGCCAGGATATCGCGGGCAACGGCCTGCGTGATATTTTCCGCCAGTTTACCGCCATAAGTAAACGTGCGTCCGTACTGGTACGTCTGGTCATCGACTTCCCGGTACGAGAGCGTATATT
>JAZJZU010000045.1:30181-40125 GCA_040389605.1 Gemmatimonadota bacterium | reverse complement strand
CAAGCCCTGCGGCGATGTTGCCAGCGAGCAGCAGGATCGCGTCGACCGTGAGGAAGGCCTCCGGCAATGAGAGCCGGCGGTTGGCCGAATCATCGAGGGTGCGCTCAAGCCACTGCGCCGCCGCGGTATGGGCCCCGTTCGCCTGCAGGGAGATCACGTGGCGGGCGAGCGCGCCAATGCGCTCGGCACGCATCGGGTTCCTCTTGTACGCCATCGCACTCGATCCGATCTGCTCCTGTTCGAACGGTTCGAGGAGTTCGCCTTCGTGCTGCAGCAGCCGGAGATCATTCGCGAACTTGGCCGCCGACTGCGCGATGCCGCTCAGCAGGTCGAGGATCCGGGCATCGGCCTTGCGCGGATAGGTCTGGCCGGTGACGGGGAACACGGCGGGAATCCCGAGTCGCGCGGCGATCCGGCGCTCCAGCTCGCGGACCTTTCCGTGATCATTCGCGAACAGTTCGAGGAACGAGGCCTGTGTCCCGGTGGTCCCCTTGCACCCCCGCAGTCGCACGGTCTCGAGCTGATGGAGCAATGCCTCGATGTCGAGAGCGAAGTCCTGCATCCACAGCGTGGCTCGCTTGCCCACGGTGGTGAGCTGGGCGGGCTGGAAGTGGGTGTAGGCGAGGCAGGGGAGCGCGGCGTGTGCGGTGGCAAAGCTCCGCAGCGCCGAGATGACGGTGAGGGTGCGCCCGAGCAGGAGCCGGAGCGCTTCGTGCATGATGATCAGGTCGGCGTTGTCCGTGACGAAGGCACTCGTGGCCCCGAGATGCAGGAACGCGCGTGCCTCCGCGGCCTGGTCGCCGAACGCGTGGACGTGCGCCATCACATCGTGACGGAAACGGCGCTCATATTCGGCGGCACTGGCGAGGTCGGCGTCGTCGAGATGCGCGCGCATCGCCTGCAAGGCTGGCTCGGGAATGTCGAGGCCGAGGTCGCGCTCCGACTCCGCGAGTGCGAGCCACACTCGACGCCAGGTGCCGACCCGGTGCCGTTCGCCCCAGAGGGTCTGCATTGCCGGGGAGGCGTAGCGGGTCGACAGCGGCGACTGCCAGCGATCGGTCATCAGTTGAGTTGCAACCGGAGATTACCGCGCATTCCGCCCCGCTCGATGTTCAGGATGAATGCCGTGCCAGGCGGCATCGCCTGCAGCGCGCGGCCGATCTCTTCGGCTGTCCGCAAGGCCTGGTTGTTGATCCCGATGATCACGTCGCCGCGGCTGAGTCCGGTCTGTTCCGTGACGTCGGCTGGCACGCTGTACACCAGCGCGCCGGCCGTACTCTGAATCCCGCGTTCGGCGCGAATCGCCGGCGTGATCGTGATCAGGTCAAGGTTCTGGAGCACGCGGATTTTCTGCGCCACGACCGAGGGCAGGTCGCCGGTGACGATTCGACGCGTGAACGGTTCACCACGGCTCCGGCCCGTCACGTTCACGGTATCGCCGACGTGGAGATCGAGTTGCACGGCGTCCCAGTCGAGATAGTTCCGGAGATCACGGCCGTTGGCTCGCGTCAGCACGTCGCCCGTTCGAAGGCCGGCGCGCGCCGCCGGTCCGCCTGGCGCGACGTCGCTCACTGGCACTCCGCCATTCTGCTTCCAGTCGCCCCCGCTTCCTGCTGGCGACACCGTCAGTCCGACCCAGGCGCGGCGTACCGCGCCGTTGCGGATGATTTCGTCGGCAACCCGCACGACGCGTTCAATCGGGATGGCAAAGCCAAGACCAACCGAACCCCCGTTCTCCGAGAAGATCGAGGAGTTCACGCCGATCACTTCGCCGAGTGCGTTGGTGAGCGGACCGCCCGAGTTGCCGGGATTGATGGCGGCATCGGTCTGGATCATATCGAGGTAGGAGCCCGACTGGTTCCCGGTCGGCAGGATATTGCGGCCGGTGGCGCTGATCACTCCAGCGGTGACCGTGGGTTCGGAGTTCCCGAGCAGGAACGAATACGGGTTGCCCAGTGCGATCGCCCATTCTCCGATCATCAGGTCACGGGATCGACCGACCGTGACGACCGGCAAGTCCTTGCGTTCGATCTTGATCACGGCAATGTCGGTGAGCGGATCCTCGCCGAGCTTGCGCCCTTCCACGTCGGTGCCATCGGCCAGCGTGACGGTGATCTGTTGCGCGTTGGCGACCACGTGCTGATTGGTGATGATGATGCCGTCGGGGCGAAGGATGAATCCGGTGCCGAAGCTCTGGGGCGTGCCCTGCGGCTGCTGCATGAACATCTGCTCGTAGAACGACGGCCGCGGCTGGGGCAGCGTGACCCGTACCGAGACGACGGCGGGCGCAACCCGCGCGCTGGCGTCGACGATCGCCGTACGACGCGACGCATCGATGCTCCGCACCGGCGCGGGCGGGGGCGGCGGCTGCTGAGCCCCGGCGCGCTGCTCGCTCCGGCAGGCGATCAGGGCGATCGCGAGCAGCAGGCAGGCGCGTGGCGTCACCACGAGGACCGTTCCGGCAGGTAGATGGTGTCGGGATAGCTGGCTTCGACGAAGCTGAGCCCCGCTGCGGGAGCGGGAGCGCTGGTTTCTGCGTTGTGCGGCAGCGTCAAGAGGCGCGCCATGTCACTCTCCGGTCGACGTCCGAGGCCGATGTCCACCATCGTTCCGACGAGCATTCGCACCATATGGTGCAGAAAGCGGTCGGCGGCGACGGTGAAGCGGTATCGCATCGGTGCGAGCGGCGTCCAGCCAGCTTCGAGCACGCGACAGCGATAGTGCGGCTTCGGTTCACCCACCACAGCAAAGGCCCGGAAGTCGTGCTCTCCGTGAAGCAGTCTGGCCGCACGCTGCATCGCGTCGCCGTCGAGTGGCCGGCCGACTCCCCACTCGGTCCTGCTGCGGAAGGGTGAACGACTCTCCTCGTCCGTCCCGATGTCGTAGCGGTACCGTCTCGCCGTCGCCGCTCGTCGAGCATCGAGGCCTGGCTGAACCTCGCGCACCTCGCGTACGGCAACGTCGGCCGGCAGCACCGCATTGAGCGCCCGGTGGAGCGCTGCCGGGCTCCACCGGGAAGGCATCGACGCACTGACCGGCAGCGCCAGCGCGTGCACACCCGCGTCGGTGCGTCCCGCACCGGTGGCCCGCCGCTTCTCGCCGGCAAGTCGGCCCAGCGCCTGCTCGACAACGCCCTGCACCGAACGTCCCTCGGGCTGGCGTTGCCAGCCACAGAAGTCGGTGCCGTCGAACTCCAGGACGAGCAAAAAAGAGCGCTCCATCGAACCGCGAAAACTAGTCCCGTGAGGAAGGGGCGGCAAGCCGCGTAAACCGTTGTGAATATTGACAAAACGCCCGAAAGATCGGTACGCTTGGCCACGCCGATGCTCAATCCCCCGCCGCCCCCGACAAACGCCCTCAGGGAGGCGTTGTTTCTCCTCGCGACGGGGGACTCGCTCAGCGAGCAGGTCGCAGAGGGCGCCTTCACGGAGATCATGTCGGGAGGGGCCCCTCCGGCCTCGGTCGGGGGCCTGCTCCTCGCGATGCGAACCCGCGGGGAGACCAGTGCCGAGATCGCGGGGGCGGTCCGCGCGCTTCGCGCCGCGATGCGGCGGGTGGAGAGCGGCCGGGCTGGTGACCTCGTCGATACCTGCGGGACCGGTGGCGGCACCGTCTCGACGCTGAATCTCTCCACCGCGGCCGCCTTCGTTGCCGCCGGAGCCGGGGTCCCGGTCGCGAAGCACGGCAATCGCAGCTTCACCTCACGATCGGGATCGGCCGATGTGCTCGAGGCGCTGGGGCTGACGCTCGATCTCGAGCCTGAGGCCGCAGCCGCCGTGCTGGCCGCGACGGGCCTCGTCTTTCTGTTCGCGCCACACTATCACCCCGCGATGCGACACGTTGCCCCGGTCCGCCGGGAACTCGGCGTCCCGACGCTGATGAATCTCATCGGACCCCTCGCGAACCCTGCCGGCGCTGCTCGCCAGGTGGTTGGCGTAGCGGACCGGAAGCGCGCGCCCCTCATTGCCGACGCACTCGCCCGGCTCGGGGCAACGCACGCGCTGGTCCTGCACGCGGCGATCGGAATGGACGAAATCTCCCCGCTGGGACTGACTGAGGTGTGGGAAGTGCGCGACGGGACCGTGTCGACGTGGCACCTCAACCCGGCGACCTCCGGGTTGGCCACCGATGACCTGGACGGACTTGCCGGGGGTGAACCGGGGCAGAACGCCGAGCGCATCGAGTCGCTCCTTTGTCGTCCCGACGCCGCCTCCCCGGCGCTGCGAGCTGCCGTGCTGCTGAATGCAGCCGCTGCGGTCTACGTTTCCAGTCTCGGGCTGGAATGGGAGGCAGCGGTGAGCCTGGCGCGGCAATCGCTCGACAGCGGTGCGGCCCGCACGCGACTCGAACAGCTCCGCGCGGTGGCGGGCCGCTAGAACTTCCGGATCACGCCCACAACGATGCCCTGGATCAGTACATCACGCTCCTGGTATCGGAGCGGACGCATTACCGCGTTGGCGGGCTGCAGCCGGATCCAGCCTCCCGGCTCCCGGTAGAAGCGCTTGACGGTGGCCTCACTACCATTGACGAGCGCGATGACCATCTCGCCGTTGTCGGCGGTCTCGCGTCCGTTCACGACCACCAGGTCGCCGTCGAGGATCTGTTCGTCGATCATCGATTCGCCGCGCACGCGGAGGGCGTAGTTGGGCCCGCGACGAGGGAGCATACTGTCGGGAACCGGGACGACTTCGCCGCTCATCAGCGATTCGATCGGGTAACCGGCAGCGACGGAGCCGAGCAGGGGGATTTCGGTGGCACCAGCACTACCACGGGGAGGGAGGACCTCAATCGCGCGGCTCTCGTTGTAGCCACGGCGGATGTAGCCCTTCTTTTCGAGGTTGCTGAGATGCTCGTGGACGGTGGCCAGTGACTGGTAGCCGAATTGCTCCGCGATTTCCTCGAAGCTGGGGGCAAAGCCATTGCGATTGATGGCCGATTCGAGAAAGTCCAGAATCTCGCGCTGCTTCCGGGTGAGTGGCACGGCGGCCTCCGAGGCGTTGGCGAAGAGAACCCGAAGATGAACTTACCCGAAGGGAAACCGAAGAGCAAGATGCCGGTACTCGAAGCCATACTCGCTGCCACGCAGGCCACCCTCCCCGCGCTCCGGCTCCGGCGCCGGGAGCTCGATCGCGCCGCGGCGGATCGCCCGCAACCCGCCGATTTTGCCTCGGGACTCCGGGGTGACCGGGTCGCCCTCATCGCGGAAGTGAAGCGCAGGTCTCCATCGGCAGGCGCCATCAATGAGGCGCTTGACCCGGTCGCACTGGCCACGGCCTACGCCGACGGCGGGGCCGCCGCCATTTCGGTGCTCACCGACGGTCCGTTTTTCGGCGGCTCCCTGGCCGACCTCACCGCTATTGCCGCTGCCGTGTCCCGTCCGACGCTCCGGAAGGACTTCATCCTCGACGAAGTCCAGCTACTTGAGGCGCGCGCTGCCGGGGCTGCCGCGGCGCTCCTGATTGTGCGGGCGCTCGACGACAGCACGCTGCAGCAGCTGATCGAATTTGCCGATCAGCTCGGCCTCGCGACCCTGGTCGAGACACACACGGCGGGCGAGGTGCGGCGGGCGGTCGACGCGGGGGCCCGGATCGTCGGGGTCAACTCCCGCGACCTCGACGACTTCTCCATCGATCGGGCGTGGGCCTGGCAACTGCTCTCGCAGGTGCCCTCCGGGCTCATTGCCGTCGCCGAAAGCGGGATGGCGATTGCCGCAGACGTGGAGGAAGCCGCAGCGGCGGGAGCAGATGCCATACTCATTGGCTCAGCGCTCGCGGCGTCGGGGAATCCACGGGAAGGCGCGCTCGCGGTCGCAGGAGTGAGGCGTCGTGGTCGTTGAAGCCAAGATCTGTGGGCTGACCAGGCCCGAAGATGCAGCGATCGCGGCCGAGCACGGCGCGTGGCGACTCGGCGTCATCTTTGCCGACGGACCTCGGCTTGTGAACGTCGCCCAGGCGCGTGCAATCGTTTCCGCCGCCGCATCGGTTCCCGTGATCGGAGTGTTCCGGAACCAGCCGCTCGAGGTCATTGCTCGAACGGCGGCGGAGGCCGGGCTCGCCGGGATCCAGTTGCACGGCACGCATTCGGCTGGCGATGCTGCTGCCCTTCGCGAACGCGGGCTGGAGGTGTGGCGGGTGGTCACCATCGAGAGCTCGACCGATTTGCCCGCCACGCTTGCCTCCGGTGCCCTCGGCGCCGATGCCTTGGTAGTGGAGCCACGCCTGCCCGGCGGCAGCGGCGGGCGCGGAGTCGCGCTGGATGGCGATCTCGCACTGCGTGCCCGCCAGGCCGTTCCGTCGGCCCGCTTTGTCCTCGCGGGAGGGCTCCGCCCGGAAACCGTCGGGGCGTTGATTCGACTCGTCGGCCCGGATGCCGTGGATGTAAGTTCCGGGGTGGAATTTGCCCCCGGCCGCAAGGACCCCGAGCGGCTGATTCGTTTCCTGGAGATCGTTCGTGACGCTCGCGCTACCCGTTGAGACGGCTGTCGATGGTCGCTTTGGACCGTATGGGGGCCGGTACGTTCCCGAGACCCTGGTCGCAGCGCTCGATGATCTCACGGCGCTGTACGACCAGGCCCGCGGCGAGCCGGCGTTCTGGGAGGAGTATCACACGCTGTTGCGCGACATCGTGGGCCGGCCGTCGCGGCTCAGCGAGGCGCCGCGCTTCAGCGAGCTGATCGGGGCCCGGGTCCTGCTCAAGCGCGAGGACCTCAACCATACCGGCGCGCACAAGATCAACAACACGATCGGGCAGGCCCTGCTCGCGCGGCGGATGGGCAAGCGCCGGATCATCGCCGAAACCGGGGCTGGCCAGCACGGGGTCGCGACCGCGACCATCTGCGCGCGCTTTGGGCTCGAGTGCGTGGTGTATATGGGGGAAGAGGACGTCGCGCGGCAGGCGCTGAATGTCTACCGGATGCAGTTGCTCGGCGCGACCGTCGTGCCGGTGACGTCGGGAACGCGCACCCTGAAGGACGCTACCAACGAGGCGCTGCGCGACTGGGTCACCAATGTCCCCTCGACACATTACATCATCGGTTCTGTCGTGGGTCCCGACCCGTTCCCGCGGATGGTTCGCGACTTCCAGTCGGTGATCGGTCGCGAATCGCGCGAGCAGATCCTCTCGCTCACGGGACAGCTCCCCAGGACCGTAGTCGCCTGCGTTGGCGGTGGGTCCAACGCGATGGGGATGTTTGCCGGCTTCCTCGACGACCGCGAGGTGGAACTGGTCGGTGTGGAGGCTGCCGGAGAGGGCATTGCCAGCGGGCACCACAGCGCCACGTTGTCGGCCGGATCGCCCGGCGTGTTGCACGGTTCGCTTTCCTACCTCCTCCAGGATGCTGACGGCCAGGTCTCGCCGGCGCATTCCGTCTCTGCCGGACTCGATTACCCTGGTGTCGGCCCCGAACACAGCCAGTTGCGGGACAGCGGGCGAGTCGAATACGCCGCCATCGGCGACACGGCCGCGCTCGCGGCCTTCCAGCAGTTCTGCCGTCTCGAGGGAATCATCCCGGCCCTCGAAACGGCGCACGCCATCGCGTGGATCGAATCCGTGGCCGGACGGTGGACCGCCGACCAGCTCGTACTGCTCTGTCTGAGCGGTCGGGGAGACAAGGACGTCGCGCACGTCGCGTCGTTGCTGGACGAGGCCGTGTGACGCTCCCGGCAGTCGAGCGCCCGAACGACGCGGATGTACGCGCGGTCGAGGAGTTGCTCAACGTCCTGGTCAAGGGCCAGCGCGCGCTGCAGATGTATCTCCCGAACAATCCGATGTACGCCCGCGCCCTCGACCAGATCGCGGCGGCCTTTGCTCCGATCTGGGGGATCACGGGCCGGCTCGTGCTCGAGATCCACGAGGGCGAGATCTCCTGGGACGGCGTCGGCGTCTACCGGCAGACCGCACGCGTCGAAGGGCTGGCGTGGCAGCTGTACAAGGATGGACTGCGACGACTCACGCTGCTCCCGGGGGTCGAATCCGAGGAGATCGTCCGCTTCCTCGATGTCGTGAATCGTTCGCGCCTCCTGCCCGCCGACGCCAGCGATGACCTGCTCACACTGCTCTGGGAACAGGACTTCGTCCTGGTGACCTATGCGTTCGTCGAGGTGCTGAGCGACGGCATCGAGTTCCTTCAGGAGCGTGAAAGCGAACCGATGGACGTCACTCCCGACCAGGCGCGCGCCGAAGTCGAGGCCAATGCGGCAGCCCCGTCGGGGCCGGCGGGAACGGTTGATCCGACCGATTTCGATTCGACGCCATTCTTCCTCGAGGAAGCCGAGATTCGCCTGATCCAGAGCGAACTGGACGAGGAATACCGTCGTGACATTCGGGAGGCGGCGATCGATGCACTGCTCGATATCCTCGAGGCGCAACGAGAACCTGACGTGCGGCGGGAAGTGGTCGGACTGCTCGAAGATATTCTCCCTGCCCAGCTCTCCACCGGCGGATTCCGCGCCGTGGCGCGAGTGCTTCGCGAGCTGCGCATCATCGCGGTGCGTGCGCCGGGGCTCGACCAGGAACTGCATTCCGCGCTGCTCTCCTTCGAAGACCGTCTCTCGCAGCCGGATATCCTCGAACAGCTGTTCATCGCCCTCGAGGATGCCCAGACGCGACCGAGCGAGGAGGATGTCGGCGAGGTGCTCCGGGAACTGAAGCCGTCGGCACTCCCTGTGGTGCTCGCGCACCTGGGGCGCACGCTCGATGCAACGGTCCGTCGCGCGCTCGAGCCGAGCGTGGAGCAGCTCGCCCGGGCGCAACCGGCGGCGCTGGCCGTGCTGCTCGAGGGCGAGCGGGGAGACGTGACCGAGCCGGCCATCAACCTGGCCTCACGACTCGGGCTCAACATCCTCATTCCCTCGATCATCAGTCATCTCAAGGACGGCTCGCCGTCAGTCCGCCTCGCGGCGGTGCGCGCGCTTGGCCAGTTCGCGACGCCGACATCGGTGAGCGCCGTCGAAACCGCGCTGGATGACGAGGAGCGCGCCGTCCGAGCGGCCGCGCTCGAGGTCCTCGTCTCTCGTGGCGGGTCAGCCGGCGCGGTGCGGCGGCTTGAGCGCATCCTGTTCGAGAATCCCGATCCCGACTGGGATCGCAGCGAACGGCGCACTGTGTTCGAGGCGTATGGACAGCTGGCCGGTGACGCCGCCGTTCCGCGGCTCCGCGAGCTGCTGGAGCCCCGTGGAATGTTCCGGCGAAAGGTTTCCGCCGAGGTCCGAGCCTGCGCGATCTTCGCGCTCGCCAAGGTGCGAAGCTTTGATGCCCGGCTGCTGACCGACCGGTTCTCGTCGGACAAGGAGGCCGTCGTGCGCAGCGCGGCGAACACCGTCCTCAGGGATTGGCTCGCGTGAGCGGCAGTTCGCCCGATGACGCGATGCTCCGGCAATCGGGCCGGACCCTGCTGGTCACCATTCACGGCGCGCAGCGCGCCCTGAAGCTGTACCCGCTCGAAAATGCCACCGTGCAGCGCGCGCTCGACGAGCTGCACGGCACGGCCCTCGCCGTGCTGCAGATCGAGGGCTTTGTCGAGGTCCGGCTCACCGGCGATTTCATCTTCATCAACCAGACCCGCCTGCGGCTCGGCCTCGACAACTTCGCCGCGTTCAGTGGATTCGTGGGGCTGATGAAGAGTTGCGGCATCGGCCTGCTGCGCATCGACGATGGTGTGACGCGTCGGGAGTGGCAGGCGTGGCTCACGGCCCTTGCAGGCCTGCCCGCCGATCGCGATCCGGATGAACGACTGGACATCCTTCGCCAGCGGATGCAGCAATCCGACATCATCCGGCTTTCTGTCGACACGGTCGCTGAGCAGCCTGAGGAACTGGTGGAAGGGGACGAGTCGCTCGAGCGCGCCAAGAAGACCTACGCCCAGGGCGTGTCGGTCGCGCGCGATGTCGTGCAAGGTGTCCGGATGGGCCGCGCGCCGAGCAGTCGTCGCCTGAAGCGCGCCGTGC
>JAZJZU010000045.1:28875-30171 GCA_040389605.1 Gemmatimonadota bacterium | reverse complement strand
TGATGGAGAACGAACTGTCGATCACCGGCCTGACGACGCTGCGCGAATATGATGAATACACGTTCACGCACTCGGTGAATGTGACCATTTTCGCCGTGACCCTCGGGAAGCGCCTGGGCCTCGAGCGGATGCAGCTTTACGATCTTGGCCTCGCCGCCCTGATGCACGATATCGGCAAGGCGCGGCTCGATATCCAGTTGCTCAACAAGGCCGGATCGCTCGACGATTCGGAGTGGCTGCGCATGCAGAGCCACCCCTGGCTGGGCACGCTGACACTCTTCAAGATGCGCGAGGGCGAAGACCTGCCATATCGGGCCATCCTCGCCGCGCACGAGCATCATATGAAGGTCGACCGTAGCGGGTATCCTCGCGCGATCCGGCCGAGACGCCTGGGGCTGTTCACGCGAATCGTGGCCGTCGCGGACGGTTATGATGCGGCGACCACGCGGCGGGCGTACCAGAGCGAACCGCTCGAGCCCGATGCCGTGCTCCACGAGATGTGGCTCAACCCGGGTCGCGGCTATGATCCGACGCTGGTCAAGGCGCTGATCAACCTGCTCGGGATCTACCCGGTGGGTACCTGCGTGATCCTCGATACATTCGAGGTGGCGATCGTGGCCGGGGCAGGGACCGACCCCGAACAGCTCCATCGTCCCCTGGTGCGCATCGTCGTCGACACGTTCGGTATTCGGGCCAGGCCACCGGGCGAACTGGTGGATCTCACCGAGACGCGAGCCGATGGCAGTCATCCGCGCACCATCGTCAAGGTTACTTCTCCGGATCGATATGGACTCGTCGTCGGTGATTACTTCGTCTGATTCACCCCTGACAACCACGTGGTCGGCCCTGCGCGCCGGCGGGCGGACTGCCCTCGTGCCGTATCTCACGGCGGGCTTTCCCACGCCTGGCGATTCACGCGCGGCGCTGCGAGCGGCCGACGAGCACGCTGACGTCATCGAGGTCGGGGTACCATTTTCCGATCCGCTCGCCGACGGGCCCACAATCCAGGCCTCGACCTTCAAGGCCCTCGCCAACGGGATGTCGCTACCCCGCACCCTGGAGCTGATCGCCGATGCGGAACTCAACAGTCCCGTCGTGCTGTTCTCCTACCTGAATCCGGTGCTGCAGTACGGCGTCGAGCGACTCCTTGCCGATGCAGCAGCGAACGGGGTCGCGGGATTGCTGCTGACCGACCTGCCCTCCTATCGCGGGATCTGGGAACCAGAAAAGAACTGCCGCACGGTACCGGTCGGCGATATCGGTAGCCTCGCGAGCGCGCTGGCAGCGTTGCTGTCG
>JAZJZU010000045.1:0-28865 GCA_040389605.1 Gemmatimonadota bacterium | reverse complement strand
CCCGCAGGCGCCGACTCGGGAATAGAACAGCAGGTGCAGGCCTCGCCGCTGGATCTGATCCGGATGGTCGCTCCCACGACAGCGCCGGAGCGCATCCCGCTGGCCGTGCAAGGTGGGCAGGGGTTCATCTACCTGGTGGCACGGCTGGGAGTCACCGGCGCGTCGAGCGAACTCGCCACCGGACTGGCGGGATCAGTCGCGCGGGTGCGGGCCTCGACTCCGCTCCCGATCGCCGTCGGATTCGGCATCTCGAATGCTGAACAGGCGCGCGAAGTGGGCGGACTGGCGGACGGCGTGGTCGTCGGGAGTGCACTCGTCGATGTGCTGGGCAACGAAGGCGTCGCGGCGGCTGGCCGTTTCCTCGCGCGGCTGCGTGCCGCACTGGATACCGCCTGACGGTGCGAGTGCGCGCTGCGGTGGCATTGGGGAGTAACCTGGGTGATCGCACCGCCGCACTTGCCCTCGCGCGAGAGCGGCTCGCCGGTCTCACGGAGACGCGTATCGTGGCGTGCTCGGCGATCGAGGAGACCGAACCGCTCGGTGGGCTGCCGCAACCCCGCTACCTGAATCAGGTGGTGTTGCTCGAGACCACCGGGATGGCCGTCGAGCTCCTGCAGGCGTGTCAGGAGATCGAATGGGAGGCCGGACGACGGCGCGACACGCCGTGGTGTTCGCGAACGCTCGATATCGACCTGATCTATTTCGGGGATGTGCTGTGCGACACTCCCGACCTCGTGCTCCCGCATCCCGGGCTGCGCGACCGAACTTTCTGGGCGCGGCAGGTCGCCGCTGTGGAGGCCCATGGCTGAGCGAACGCTGTCGATGCCCGATCTGACCACGCGCAAGCGCGACGGTCGCCGTCTGGTGATGCTCACCTGCTACGACGCGCTGTTCGCCCGGCTGCTTGAGCAGGCCGGAATCGACATCCTGCTGGTGGGCGATTCGGTGAACGAGGTGCTGGCGGGTCAGCGGTCCACACTGAGCGCCACCCTGGACCAGATGATCTACCACGCGGCGAGTGTACGCCGCGGGGCGGAGCACACACCGATTGTCGTTGACCTGCCATTCCTCTCCTATCAGGTGTCGGCGGAAGAGGCGATCCGGAATGCTGGCCGGGTCCTGGCAGAGACCGACTGCCACGCCGTGAATCTCGAAGGCGGAGCACCGATGGCGGAGACGGTGCGCGCACTCGTCGATCGCGGGATCGCCGTGGTGGGTCACCTCGGGCTGACGCCCCAGGCGATCAACACGCTCGGCGGCTACCGCGTGCAGGGCCGGGATGCACCAGCAGCCGCCAGGCTCCGCGATGATGCCCTCGCGCTCCAGGACGCCGGCGCCTCGGCCATTGTCCTCGAACTGGTGCCGCAGGCCCTGGCACGAGAGGTTTCCGCGTCGCTGACGATTCCCACCATCGGAATCGGGGCGGGGAACGGCTGCGATGGACAGGTGCTGGTGTTGCACGATATGCTCGGCTTGAACGACGGCTTCTCCCCCAAGTTCCTGAAGCGGTACGCGGAGTTGGCTGGCACGGTGCGCGACGCCGCCTCGCAGTACGCCGCCGAAGTACGATCAGCCGCCTATCCCGATGCCTCACACTCCTTCGACTGAGTTTGCGTATGGAGCAGTTCGCCACGATCGCCTCTCTTCGGGACCGCCTGGCAGTGGAACGTCGCGCCGGGCGCTCGATCGGGTTCGTGCCGACGATGGGATTTCTGCACGCGGGGCACCTCGGGCTGGTGACGGACGTACGGAAAGCCAGCGATGTCGTGGTGATGAGCATTTTCGTCAACCCGCTGCAATTCGGGCCGAATGAAGATCTCTCACGATATCCGCGCGACATCGAACGGGATCGAGCCCTCGCGTCCTCGCAGGGCGTCGACCTTCTCTTTGTTCCCACGGTCGAGGAGATGTATCCACTCGGGGCAGAGACCCGGGTCGTGGCCGGGTCCACGGCATCGCGATGGGAAGGTGCACACCGGCCAGGTCACTTCGATGGTGTGCTGACGGTCGTGGCCAAGTTGTTCAACATCGTGCAGCCTGACACCGCGGGATTTGGCCAGAAGGATATCGAGCAGTTCACGCTGATACGGCGTATGGTGCGCGATCTCGACATCCCCGTCACCCTGCGCCTGCTCCCGACCGTGCGCGAGCCCGATGGCCTCGCACTCAGTTCGCGGAATGTCTACCTGACCCCCGAGGCGCGGCGCGATGCACTCACACTGTCGCGTGCACTCCATACGGTGCAGGATTGCTGGACAGCGGGTGAACGTGATGCGGCCGTGCTTCATCGCGCGGCGATCGCGGTCTTTGCGGAAACAGAAGGGGTGCAGCCTGACTATGTGGCGATTGTCCATCCCGACACCCTTGCCCCGGTCACTCACGCAGGTCCCGGAACTGTGGTAGCCGTGGCGGCGCGCGTCGGTGCCACACGCCTGATTGACAATATCATCCTGAACGAACAACGAGTCTGACTATGCAGCGGCGAATGATGAAGTCCAAGGTCCACCGGGCCACCATCACGTCAGCCGATCTTCATTACGAAGGATCATTGACGCTGGACACCGAGCTGATGCGGGCCGCGGATCTCCTTGAGTTCGAGGAGATCCAGGTCGTCAACGTGAACAACGGCGCACGCTTTACGACGTACGTGATTCCGGGTGATGCGGGGAGCGGCACCGTGCAGCTGAATGGCGCCGCGGCGCGCCTTGGTCAGCCGGGCGACCTGGTGATCCTGATCGCATATGCCGACGTTCCCGATGCCGAGGCCGCTGCCTTCCGTCCGGCCGTCGTGTTTGTCGATGCCGAAAATCGCATCCGGTCGCCCGCGCCCACCGGGGACGCCTGACCGCGATGGTCAGCCCTCCGCAGCGATCCGTTGACGACGGATTGCCAGTGTGGGCGATCGTGACCGTCCCGCGAAGAGAACACATCGAGCGGGTGGTCGCGCTGATGCGCAGCTGGGTGACGGCGCTGCGACTCCCGGCCGACGAACGCGCCCGGTGGTTGCGCGCCGTCTGGTTGCACGACGCGCTCCGTGATGCTCCCGAGGCCGAGATGCGGCGCTGGGCTCCCGCAGTCGAGGGGCCGGTCGAACTGCGGCACGGTCCGGCCGCGGCAGCGCGTGCCGAACTGGAAGGCGAGCGCGACGCCGATGTGCTCAGCGCGGTCCGCTGGCATTCCGTCGGGTGGGTCGGGTGGGGAAGGATCGGTCGTGCCCTCTACTGCGCGGACTTTCTGGAGCCGGGCCGGAACTTCGACCGGGAAGACCGGGCCGCAATGGCCGTCCGGTTCCCCGAGGAACCCGACGCCGTGCTCCGCGACGTGCTGACTCGTCGGCTCGCCTACGCCGCATCGCGAGGCTGGAGCATCCCTCCGGAATCAATCGCATTCCGCGAAGCGGTGATACCCGGTGAGTAGGCGTCAGTGGTGGATTGCCGCCGGCGTCTTCACGGCCGCCCTGCTGGTCGTCCTGCTGCTCAGCCTTACACGACAACCGTCAGCAGCGGCGGAGCAGGATGTGCAGCGCACCTGGGATCCGCTGCCTCGGCGGGTCACCGTTGAGGTGATCAACTCGGGAGGGGTCGAGGGTGCGGGTCGGTCGGGAATGATGTTGCTTCGTCGCGCCGGGCTCGATGTGGTCTACCTGGGCAACGCCAGGGGAGCCGACGCTGGCCGGGTCGCCAATCAGGTGCTGGTCCGCCGCGGAGACACTGTCGGCGCCGGGCGGGTCATCGAGGCGCTCGGGGGAGGCGAAGTGGTGGATGCGCCAGACTCCACCCGGCTGGTGGACCTCACCGTGCTGCTCGGCAAACGCTACACCGTTCCAAAAGGCCACTGACCCGCCGGGAACCTTCCGGCCCGCTGGCACGTTTTAAGCGGCGAGTGGCACGAAGTCACTCGGAGGAGCTGCGACCTATGACATCGTCCGATCTGCAACTGCGACTTGCCCCCGTCCGCGAGGCGATGCTGAACCTGCATCGCAACCTGCTCGACGCGGAACGGATTGCCTATGAACGCCTGAACGGTCGCGTGCCGGGTTCTGCGGACGTGCTGCAACTCGCCATCCACGACCCCTGGTTTGCGTGGCTGCGTCCCCTCACCGCGCTGCTCGTCGCGATGGACGAGGCGATGCTGGAAGACAGCCCTGAGGCCGACGCCCGGGTGCCAGGCCTGCTCGAAGAGGCGCGGATGATGGTGCGCGCCGATGAAGACGGGAGCGATTTCCAGCAACGGTTGTTCGAATTGGTCCAGCGGTCGCCCGACGTGGCGATTGCGGAGGTTTCAGCGGCGCGACTGCTCCGCTGACCAGCTGTCCAGGTGTCGCGCCCCAGATGTGGGCCGATACCTGTGTCAGCGCTGCAGGTCGCTTACCTCGTTCCGACTCCGCAGTGCAAGCACCAGATCCATCACGTTCGTTTCCGTGACGCCTGGATCCCAGGTCGCACTGGCTGCCACGAGTGCGCCGTGGGCGTCGTGTGACCGGAGGTCGGCATCGGGATCCCTGTCCGCCGCCTTTACTCGCGCCCAGGTGTCACCATCGACCACGGCACCGGCGACGTCCGTTGTGCCGTCTCGTCCATCCGTGCCGGCAGAGAGGAGCGTGGTGCAGGAACTGCCGCCGCCGAGCGCGAGGTAGTTCGCTGCCGCCAGTGCCAGCTCCTGATTGCGTCCTCCTGGTAGCGAATGGTCCGGAAGGGCAACGACGGTTTCTCCGCCATACAACCAGAGCTCCGGGATGTCCGGCGAGAGGAGCAACGACGTCTCCGCCCGACGGAACGCCTCGACCAGTGTCTTCGCGATTGCGGCACCAGCGTCCGCTGCCTCGCCGCGCAAGGGTGGTGTCGATCCGTGGACGCGAATCCCGTGGCGATTCGCGAACGCTCCCGCTGCCGCCATCGCATCGGCATTCCGAGCGATGACGTGGATGTCCACTCGCGCGAGTTCGCTAGCGCCGGGTTTCAATGTTTCGGTCGCGAAGGCCTGACGGATGGCTGGCGTGACCTGATCCCAGAGACCGTGCGAGCTGAGTCGCGCACAGGCGTCGGACGAGGAGGTCCGGTCGGGACTCAGCGGGCCCGATCCTGCGTCGGCGGGATCGTCACCGGGCACATCCGATATCACCCATCCGATGACCCGGCGTGGAGCAAGCGCCGCAGCCAGCCTTCCGGCGGACCACTGGGTGACTCGCTTTCGGAAGAGGTTCATTTCCGCGATCTCGAGCCCGGCCACGAGCAGCTGCGCGAAGAACTGTTCCATCTCGTGCGGTGCGAGGGGTGGCCGCGGTGCTGCGATCAGTGAGCTCGCGCCCCCCGAAAGTGCCACGTGCACGTCGACGGCTTCGGGAAGACCGTCAATCCAGCGCGCGAGCGCATCGGCCGCACGCCTCGATGCGTTCCCGGGGAGCGGATGGTCACCTGAAAAGTGTTCCCCCGGCTGGCCCGCGCCGATGATGAGCGACGTCTGTGGCACGCGTCCAAGGCCAGCCAGCGATCTGTCGAGCGCTGCCGCCATCGGGGCTGCCGCCTTGCCGATCGCAAGGAGCGCAGTGGGGCGAGCCCCGATCGTGGGCGCAAGCAGCTGTTCCGGAAACAGGCGCTCCGGCTTCACGGCATCCACGCCGGCCAGGAAGCACGATCGCAGGAAGCCGGAGGGAGTGAGGGTCATCGTCGAGGTGACTCCTGCGAGGGATCTGTCAATATTACCATCGGAGCCATCTCCGCTCGCCACTTCCTGCCCGAGGCATTGCATGAGCTCGCGTCCCAAAGTCCTTGTCACCCGGCGCCTGCCTGCAGCGGTCGAGAGTGCCCTTCGAGATGCGTTCGACGTCACGCTCTCGACCGATGATCTGCCGCTTCCTCCCGAGGCGCTGCAACGCGCCCTGGGATCATTCGATGCGATTCTCTCGACGCTGACCGACCGGTTTACCGCCGAAGTCCTTTCCGCGTACCCGATCCGCACGCGGCTGATCGCCAATTTTGGCGTGGGTTTCGAAAACATCGATCTCGCGGCGGCGGGCGCCCACGGGATCGTAGTGACGAACACTCCTGGGGTGTTGACCGATTGCACAGCCGATCTCACCCTCGCGCTGATTCTCTCCGTGCTCCGTCGCACCGGGGAAGGCGAGCGGGCGCTTCGTGGTGGGCGGTGGACTGGATGGCGACCCACGCATATGCTCGGCCGACGTGTGACGGGGCGTCGCCTTGGCATCGTCGGCCTCGGGCGAATTGGCCACGCGGTCGCGCGCCGGGCGAAGCACGGGTTTGGAATGCAGGTGCTCGGTTACTCACCACGAGCTGTTGTCTCACCCGTGCTCGAGGAAGCCGGGGTCGAGCTCTGCGATTCGCTGGAACAACTGCTCTCCGGAGTGGACATCGTCTCGCTGCATTGTCCGAGTACGCCAGAAACTCGCGGGATGATCAACGCGGCCCGCCTCGCACTGATGCCACGGGGGTCCTTCCTGATCAACACGGCGCGGGGTGATATCGTGGTGGACGACGCCCTGATTGGCGCACTCGACTCCGGACACCTCGCCGGGGCCGGGCTCGACGTCTATCGGGCCGAACCCGAGGTGGACCGTAGGTTGCTGGGTCGTGAGAATGTCGTTCTCCTCCCGCACCTCGGCTCCGCCACCAAAGAGACCCGGGAGGCGATGGGATTCCTCGCGCTCCGCAACCTGTCGGCCTTCTTCGCAGGCGAAACGGTCCCGAACCGGGTCGGGTGAGGTCCGGTCGCTCCTTGCGCAGGATATTTAGACACTTATCTTAATATCTATGCTTGACGAGACCTTTCGGGCCCTCGCGGACCCGACGCGCCGAAAGATCCTGGCCATTCTCCGTGACGGAGATCGCCCGGCTGGCGAGCTCGCGGCCGAATTCCCGATGGCCTGGGCGTCCGTCTCTCATCACCTTCAGGTGCTCCGAAACGCCGGGCTGGTACGCACACGGCGGGACGGACAGTTCATTGTCTATTCGCTCCACACCACGGTCTTCCAGGACGCGCTGCAACACCTGCTGGCCATCGTCCCCGGCGCGCCGGAAGCACCCAGTTCACCGACCACAGGAGTCCACGGTGCGGACTAAGCTCTGGCCAGGTCTTGCCTTGGTCCTCGGCGCGACGCTTTTCGGGTTCTACTCCCGCAGCCAGTTACCGGCTCAGGTGGTGTCGCACTGGAACCTGTCCGGCGAGCCGAACGGATGGTCGTCGGCCGTGGCGATCGTCTTCGGTTTCCCGGCGCTGGCCCTGCTGCTCGCCCTGATCCTGACTGTCGCACCCCGGGTAGATCCCAAGCGCCGCAATTTTCCGGCGCACGCATCGGAATACTGGCTGGTCGCGAACACCACACTCGCGTTCCTCGCCTTCGTCTACGTGGGGCTGATCGGTGCGAACACCGGTTGGCAGGTCCGGATGCAGAGCTTGCTCGGCATCGGGCTCGGCGTGCTGATGATCGTCATCGGCAACGTGCTCACGCGCGTCCGTCCCAACTGGATCTTCGGCGTCCGCACTCCCTGGACGCTCTCGAGCGAGCGGTCATGGCGTGAGGCGCACCGCGTGGCGGGCTATGGGTTCGTGCTCGTGGGGCTGATGGCCCTCGTGCTCGCCCTGCTGGGCGTGGGACAGATTGTGTTGCCGCTCTCGGTGGGAGTGGCCGTAACGGCTCTCGCCGCCACGGTGTGGAGCTATGTTGCCTGGAAACGTGACCCCGATGCTACGGGAAGGGATCAATGAGACATCGCCTGCTCGCCCTCTGCGGCGCACTGTTCATCGCGCTACCACTTTCCGCGCAGACCCTGCCCCCGGGCCTGGTCGAGAGAGCGGTCACGATTCCCGGGCCCGTTCCCCTGCCTGGTGTGATCACGTTGCCCGAAGGGAAGGGGCCATTCCGCGCCGTGTTGATCGTGCACGGCTCCGGCGCTGGCGACCGGGACCTCACGGTCGGCCCGGTGAAGCCCTATCGTGACATTGCGTGGGGACTCGCACAGCAGGGGGTGGCTGTGTTGCGCTTCGACAAGCGTGCCAAGGTCGCCCCGATGTGGTATGCAGGGAAGACCTTCACGGTCTGGGATGAAACCGTGCAGGATGCGGCCAGCGCGCTCGCACTGCTGCGTGCACAGCCTGAAATCGACGGCCATCACGTTGTGATGATCGGTCATTCGCTTGGCGGAATGCTCGCACCCCGTATCGCCAAGGCCGATGGCAAGCTCGCTGGCATTGTGTTGCTTGCGGGTGCAACGCGAGCACTGCTGGCCGATCAGATGGACCGGCAGCTGGCGTACATCGCGTCGATTTCGCAAGGGGATTCCATGACACTGGCGGCCGTGAAGGGGCAGCAAACCATGCTGGCGCCGCGACTCGCGCGCATTCGTGCGCTCACGCCCGCCGATTCGGCTGATCCCACGATGATTCTCGGCGCGCCGGCCAAGTATTTTCTCGACCTGAATGCCTACGATCCCGCGGTGGCAATGCGGGAGGTGCACCTCCCGCTGCTCATCTTGCAAGGGCTGCGCGATTATCAGGTGACGCCGGAACAACTGGACGACTACCTGCGAGTGCTGGGACCACGAGATAATGTGACGGTGGGGCGCTACGAATCGCTCAGTCACCTCTTCATTCCCGGCGTCGGTGCACCCTCACCTGCGGACTATGCCAAGCCCGGGCACGTCGATCCATCGGTGGTGACCGACATCGCAGCGTGGGTCAAGCGGCTGAAGTAGCGGGCTAGGCGGCGGGACCGGCAACCACTCGCGCCAGCGTCGCACCGAGCCACACGGCACCGAGGCCCGCGGCAACGGAGACCACGACGTAAAGCGCCGCGCGGGTCCAGGCACCGCTCTGCATCAGCTCGATGCTCTCGTATGAGAATGTCGAAAAGGTCGTGAAGCCGCCGCAGAACCCTGAAATGAGCAGGACGCGAGCCTCCGGTGACAACCGCCCGGCCGAGAGCGCCAGTTCTGCAAGGATCCCGATCAGCAGGCAACCCACCACGTTGACCACCAGCGTCCCGACCGGGAAGGCGAACGCGCGCGGCTGCGCGAGGATGGTGAGTGTGTAACGCGCGGCGCCTCCAATGGCGCTGCCGAACGCTACGGTCGCGAGCAGGGCAGGCGAGAACGACGAATTCGACACGGATGGCCCCGCGCAGAGGAATGAATTATTTCGCCGGGAAGAATACTTCCTCAATCGGCCTGGCAAACAGTCGCGCAATCGCGAAGGCGAGCGGCAGCGATGGGTCGAAGCGCTCCGTCTCGATCGCGTAGATCGTTTGCCGGGACACATCGAGCCGTTCGGCGAGGTCGGCCTGCGTCCAGCCGTTCGCGGTTCTCAATGCCTTGACGTGGTTGTTCATTGGCGCGGAAACACCTTGCGCCGCACCACGATGTAACCGATCAGCGAAAAGAAGAGCGGTGGCAGCATCACGAGATCTTTCCAGCCGATCGTGTCCCGCACACCCGAAATGGGCGTCCAGACCTCCATCGGCAGCCCGACTGCCGCGTTGAGGACGGCGAGGCCGAACAGCCAGAAGATGGTCAGTCGATAGGCAAACGCGGCTGCCTGCTGGTTGACCTCGCGCTCGAACTCGCTCTGTCGGTTGTCCGTCTTCCCCCAGGAGAGGAAGCCCCAGACCATGAAGGGCAGCGGCAAGAGGGCCCAGAGCAAGCGGGCCGTGCCAATCGTTGTGGGGCGCTCCAGCACCGCGATGGCCTGATAGGTCGCCAGCCCCCAGAGGATGCCGGGGAGGATACTGCTCCAGCGGAAGGTGCGCCGGGCATCAGCCCTGATGTCTGCCTGCGTCGGGACGTCCATTGCAGCTCCGTAAAGAGGTCGGAGCTAATGTAAAGCGTGCTTGTCGCAATGACAAGTGTACTTGACGTGAGGCCTCTAGCCGATCGGGACTCCGTCGGCCCGGCGCCGCTTCTCCATCTGAACCCTGAGCTGACCGCAGGCCGCGTCGATATCGAGGCCCCGGGAACGCCGGACCACGGCCTCGATTCCGCAATCGACGAGGTACTGGCGGAACTCCCGGATGCGCGGGACAGCGGTTGGTACGAGGCCCGCCGCTCCGCCAGGATGGAGCGGGAGCAGGTTGATGTGCGCGCCCAGCTTCCGCGCGTGACTGGCCAGCACGGCCGCGTCTTCGTCGCGGTCGTTGCGTCCGGCAATCATCACGTACTCGAACGTGATGCGGCGTTCGAAGATCTTTGCGGTGTCGAGGACTTCCCGAAGCGAGTACTTCTTCTCGATCGGCATCAACGACAGCCGGTCGGCGGCGTTCGGGGAGTGGAGCGAGATGGCGAGGCGAAACTGCTCGGGCCGGGCGGCGAGCGCCTTCATTCCAGGCACGATTCCCACCGTCGACACCGTGATGTGACGCGCCCCGATGCCGAATCCATCGGGGTGGTTGAGGATCGAAAGCGTGATGTCGACGGCAGTCCAGTTGAGGAGTGGCTCACCCATTCCCATGAACACGATGTTGGTCGGCTTGTCATCCGGGGTGGTGCGGACGATCTCGCGCACCTGGGAGGCGATTTCCCACGCCGTGAGGTTTCGCCGGAAGCCCATCAGTCCCGTCGCACAGAAGACGCATCCCAGGGCGCAGCCGGCCTGCGATGAAATACAGAGCGTCCGCCGCCCTGCCGAGGGGATCAGGACAGACTCGACCTTCTCCCCATCGGGAAGCGTCCAGAGGTACTTCCGGGTCCCGTCCTGGGACTGCTGCACCACGTCGGGTACCAGCACGGGGAGCGGGAAAACCGCGTCCAGTCTGTCCCGGAGTGCCTGAGGCAGTTCGGTGGCCTCCTGCCACGAAGCCACCGGGGCCACCCACAGCCGGCGGAGGAGCTGCCCGGCCCGGTAGCCAGGGAGGCCTTCGGCTGAGACCCACTCACGCAGTTGCCGGGCGGCGTCAAGAGGGGGGAGGTCGAGCAGGGTAGGCGTCGTGGACATATCACGGAAACCTAAGTCATTGGCCCACTTGCGGCGAGTGAGGTGAACCGCTGCATTCCTTCCGCCCCCCTCCCGGGAGCGTTAGTTTCGGTCAATGCAAAGCACCTCTCTTCGCACCCACCGCGCGGGGTCCCTCACCCGCGCCGAGCTCGGTGCTTCTGTGCGACTCGGCGGCTGGATTCATCGGCGGCGCGACCTCGGTGGCATCGTGTTCCTCGATCTTCGCGACCGCGATGGCCTGGTCCAGCTCTCCTGCGATCCCGCGTGGACGCCTCCGGATGTCCTGACACTGGCAGCGTCGCTGGGCGCCGAGACGGTGGTGCTGGTCGAGGGAGTCGTGGCGCTTCGCAGGGAACCGGCCCCCGACGCCGGAATGAAGTCGCGCGAGATCGAGGTGCAGGTCCGGGGCATCAAGGTCGTGGGTCCGGCCACGACGCCCGCGATCCCGGTCGCACGCCGCGACGGCGAGGAACTCGCCGCGGAGGAGTTGCGCCTGCAGTATCGTGTGCTCGATCTTCGCCGGCCCGAGCTGCAGGCGAACATCACCTTGCGCCACAGGCTGGCACAGCGGGCACGCAGCATCCTCTGCGAGCTCGGCTTTCTCGAGATCGAGACGCCGATGCTCACGAAGCCCACACCGGAGGGCGCGCGCGATTATCTCGTGCCGTCGCGTGTTCACCCGGGTGAATTCTACGCCCTGCCGCAGTCGCCCCAGATGTACAAGCAGCTGCTGATGATGTCGGGCTTCGATCGCTACTTCCAGATCGCGCGCTGCTTTCGCGACGAAGACCTGCGGGCCGATCGCCAGCCCGAATTCACGCAGATCGACCTCGAAGCGTCGTTCGTGCAGCAGGAAGACGTCCTCGCGGTCATCGAACGCATCCTGCAGGGACTCTGGGAAGAGGCGGGACACACGGTGACGACTCCGTTTCCCCGCCTCACGCATCGGGAAGCGATGGAGCGATTCGGCATCGACAAGCCGGACCTCCGTTACGGTCACGAGATCATCGACCTCACGTCGCTGATCGCTGAAGATTCTGCGCCGTTCCTCCGGGACGGAATCGCGGCAGGGGGGCGTGTCCGGGGGATCGTGGCGCCATCGCAGGCCAGCCTGAGTCGCAAGGAGCTTGACCTTCTCGCCGATCTCGCCCGGAACAGCGGGGCGGGCGGGCTGGTGTGGGCGAAGCGGACCGCCGCCGGCTGGGAAGGTCAGGGCGTCAAGGCACTCGGGGCAGCGGCGCTGGCCGGCGTCGTGGCCAGCGATGGCGACCTGCTCGTGGCCGTCGTCGGGGCCGATGCCGTTTCGCATCCCGCCCTGCACGCCGTGCGCACGGCGCTCACGCAGCGTCCTGACGTCGCACCGCACACGGCGCACGCCTTCACCTGGGTCGTGGACTTCCCCCTTTTCGAGCAGGATGCCCACTCCGGGGAATGGGTGTTCACGCACCACCCGTTTACGTCCCCCCACTACGAGGACCGCGCGTTGCTGGAGACGGAGCCCTGGCGCTGCCGTGCCCTCCACTACGACGCGGTCTACAATGGGAACGAACTGGGGAGCGGCTCGATTCGCATCACCGACCCGGCCCTGCAGTCCACGGTGTTCCGCATTCTGGGCATCAGCGCCGAGGAACAGCAGCTCCGGTTCGGCTTCCTGCTCGAGGCGCTGGCGTCCGGCGCTCCTCCGCACGGGGGATTCGCACTTGGTTTCGATCGGATCGTGATGCTGCTTGCCGGCGCGTCGTCGCTCCGCGATGTCATTGCCTTTCCGAAGACGGCCGCTGCGCGCGCACTCCTGGAGGGAGCACCGACGCCCGTGAGCGACCCTGAACTCGCGGCGCTCAATCTTCGGACCACACTGAGGCCTTCCAATGAACAATGATGATGTCCGCCATACCCTGAGTGCCGAGGGTGCCGATCCGTTGCTGCTGGCGGGTGTCAACGAGGCGAACTTTGCCGAAATCCAGCGCGCCATCGGCGTACGCGTATCGCAGCGCGGCGATACCCTGACCCTCGTCGGTACCTCGGACCAGATCGAGCGCGCCACGCCAGTGATGCAGGGCTTCGTTGACCTGGCGCGCGCGGGGCAGCCCATCGAACCGGAAGATGTGTACCGTCTGGCCACCGATGGACACGTGGCCGAGGTGGCCACGGCAACGGACAGCGAGAAGATCGTGATCCCGGGGATGCGCAAGGCGATCGTCGCGAAGACCACGGGGCAGCGCGACTATCTCGGGCTCATCAATGGGAACGACGTCGTGATCGGGATCGGTCCGGCGGGCACCGGCAAGACCTACCTCGCCGTGGCGAAGGCCGTCGAGGCGCTCGCGCGGAAGCGGGTGAAGCGGATCATTCTTGCGCGTCCGGCCGTCGAAGCGGGCGAATCCCTCGGTTTTCTGCCTGGCGACCTGCAGCAGAAGGTGGACCCGTATCTCCGGCCGTTGTACGACGCGCTCGAGGATATGATGCCGCACGAGAAGGTGCTGAAGGCGCTCGAGACGCGTACCATCGAAATTGCGCCGCTTGCCTATATGCGCGGCCGGACCCTGGCCGACGCGTTCATCATCCTGGACGAGGCGCAGAACGCCACCATCGCACAGATGAAGATGTTCCTCACGCGCCTCGGCGTGAACAGCAAGGTGGTGGTCACCGGCGACAAGACCCAGATTGACCTTCCGCGACGCGAAGAGAGCGGCCTCGTGCAGATCGAGCGCGTGCTGCCGGGCATCGAAGGGATCGCGTTCCACTACCTGACCGACGAAGACGTGGTGCGCCATCGACTGGTGCGCGACATCATCCGCGCCTACGCGGAGGATCAGGCGGGCTGATGGCGCCAGACTCGACATCGGAGATCGTCGTAGGCGGCGCGCTGGGTCACCTGGCGCCACGCGTCGTGCGACGTGCCGTCGAACACGTATTGCGCGGTGAGCAGCGAAGTGCGGCAGTGGCCGTGACCTTCCTGGGGGCGCGCCGGATGCAGGCGATGAACCTGCACTACAAGTCCCACGACGAACCGACGGATGTCCTGTCGTTCCCGCTCCCACTCCCGGATGGAACGCTCACGGGAGACGTCTACATCTGCCGACTCGCGGCCGCGCGCGAGGCGCACCAGCGGAGCCTCCCGGTGCGGGAGGAACTCATCCGGCTCGTGGTGCACGGCACGTTGCACATTCTCGGCTACGATCACCCGGAAGACGCAACCCGTACCGCCTCGCCGATGTGGCGGCGCCAGGAGCGGTACGTGAGAGAGCTGTCGTGACCGCGCTGCTGCTGGCCCTGTTGCCAACCCTTGCCGGTGTGGTGATGCTCTGGGCCGGGATCGTGGCCCTGGCCGGCGAGGGCGATACTGAACTCGGGGCGCGCGCGCTGACTCGCGATCCGGGTGTCGATGAATTGCCACCTGCTCGCATCCTGCACGTGATCCACCTGGCCTCGCTCACGGCCGCCGCCGCAATCGCCGGAACCGCCGTCGCGTGGTGGGCCTACCCACCGGCGCTCGCATTCATTCGTGTCGTGCTTGTCACGGTGCTCGTGTGGGTGGTCGGCGACCTTGCTCCTCGACTGCTCGCCTCGCTTGCACCGGAACTGGTGCCCTACGCCCGTCAGATCGCCCTCGCTGCCAGTCCGCTCTTTGCGCCGCTGCTGTGGATGGCGGCTCACCTCGACCGTGGCAGAACCGAGGCCTCTCGTCTCGGTGTCCGGTCAGATGGGCACTCGCCGCAGGAGATGGCGATGGGAGTGTTCTCGCTGGCGGAGATGGGAGTCGCCGAAGTGATGACGCCGCGGCTCGATATCATCGCCGTGCAAGTGGGAGAAAGCGAAGCCGAGGTCGTGGCCACGTTGCGCCGGAGCGAGCACGCGCGTTTGCTCGTGTTTGACGGGCATCCCGACGCAGTCGTCGGGGTCATCTATGCCAAGGACGTCCTGCCACGTGTCTTCGCGCTGGCGCCTCCGCGTGATACCTGGCAATCCCTGATTCGTCCCGCGGCGTTCGTGCCGACAGGCAAGACGCTCGACCGGCAACTTCGCGATTTCCAGCGAGGGCCGGGCCATCTCGCCGTAGTGGTCGACGAATTCGGGGGGACCGCGGGGATCGTCACCCTGGAGGATATTCTCGAGCAGATCGTGGGCGAGATCCAGGACGAGCACGATGTTGATGAAGTCCAGCCCGTGCAGCGACTCGAGGATGGCCGACTGGTCATCGAGGGGGGTGTACCGCTGGCCGATCTCGAGGCCGAACTGGAACACGACTTCGAGCGAGAGGACGTCGCGACAGTAGGCGGACTGGTCCTGGCTGAACTCGGTCGGGTGCCTCGCACTGGTGAGACGCTCGAGATCGATGGCTGGCGCGTAGACGTCGAACTCGTGGTGCGTCGACGGATCCGGCGGGTGGCCTTCTGGCAGCCCGCTCCCGCACGGAGCGACGAGGAATGAACTGGGTGCTGCTATTGGCCGGTCTCGCCATCGCCTTCGTCGGTTCATCAGGGGCGGCGGCCCTGGTCACGACTGCGCGGGCCGCCCTCGCGGAGACGATCTCCCGTCGCCTGCGCGGCGGTGAGGAATCGCTCGACTGGGTCGCCACGACACAGCGCCAGGTCGCGGCCTCCGCATCTGCCACGTCGCTCGGCATCGCGCTGGTCGGGGCGTCAATCCCCGGCATCTTCGGGCGGATGTTGTTGCCGCAGTGGGCACTGATTCTCGCGCTGCTCGTCGTTCCGCTCACCCTGCTCGCAGGCTACCTGCTGCCACGCTGGCTCACGGTCCCCCGTGCGACGCGCGCGGTCGAGCTGATCGGCCCTGCGGTTCGCGGATGGAGCGCCCTGCTGACTGTGGTGCTTCCCGCCCGCGGAAGCGATCGGGCAGATGACGTGCGCGCGCTCGCGCGAGAGGGGCGAGCGAACGGACTCGATGGCGATGAACTGGTGATGGTCGGCGGGGTGATCACCTTCGCCGAACGACCCGTGCGCGAAATCATGACGCCTCGAACCGATGTCATTGCGGTCCCTGCAGAGGCGAGCCACGCGGAAGTGGTCGCCACGTTCGCGGACTCGGGCTATACCCGGATCCCGGTGTATCGGGGGACGCTCGACGACATCACCGGGATGATTCACGCCTTTGACCTCTTCAAGCAGGCTCCCGAGGCAGGACTCCCGGTCCGGCCGGTTTCGTTCGCACCGATGACGCGCCTCGCCGGCGATCTCCTCCTCGACCTCCAGCGAGATCATCGCCATCTCGCGGTCATTGTCGACGAATTCGGCGGCACGGCCGGGATCGTGACGTTCGAGGACCTGCTCGAAGGACTGGTGGGGGAGATTTCCGACGAGGATGACCTCGCCGCGCCTGCGTTGCCTGCGGAGGCTGGCAGCCTGCTCGAACTCGACGGGTCGGAGTCGCCGGAGAGCGTTGCCCAGCATTTCGATGTTGCACTGCCGCAGCGCGGCGCGTCGTCCATTGGCGGCCTGCTGGTGGAACTCGTTGGACGCATTCCCGTGAGCGGGGAGCGATTCTCGCTCGCCGGACTCGAGGTGGATGTCGTGCGTGCCACGCCCACCAGGGTCGATCGATTGCTGGTGCGACGTGCCGCAGGCGCGCCCGTGGATCTCGACCGGATGCTCGGATGAACGCGGGGCAGCAGGCCAGGCTCGAAGAACTCGTCCTCCTCGTTCGCGAAGGGAGGATCGAGACGTTCGTCCAGCTCGCGTGGGAGCTGGAACCGATCGACCTCGCCGATGTCCTTGCGACGCTCGACGTCGACGAGCGACTCGCCCTCGTCCGAGTGCTCCCGGCGGAACTCTCGTCGCAGGCGCTCGTGGAGCTGCCGGCGGATGCACACGCCGAGGACATCGTCGCCGCGCTTGGCGATGCGCAGGCCGCCGAGATTGTCGACGAACTCGAAGACGACGACGCGGCCGACCTGCTCGGCGAACTGGATCCGGAACAGCAGGAACGGATTCTTGCCGGCGTCGAGCACCGCAGCGAAGTCGACCGGCTGCTCCGCTATGACGACGAGACCGCCGGTGGTCTGATGACCACCCATCTCGTCACCGTGACCGATCTCGACACCGTGGGGCTCGCCCTGGAAGCGGTCCGCCGCCAGGCGGAAGACGTTGACGACGTCACCGAAATCTTCGTGATCGATACCGCACGACGACTGGTCGGGACACTCACCTTCAAACAGCTCGTTGTGACGCCGCAGGCGCGCCTCGTGCGCGACGTGATGGAGGACGCCGACATTCACGTCGGTGCCGAGGAGGACCAGGAAGAAGTCGCCCGGATCATGTCCCGGTACAACCTCGTCGCGTTGCCTGTGGTCGATCCCGCGGGGCGCCTGCTCGGCCGGGTGACCTACGACGACGTCAGCGACGTTACCGAGGCCGAGGCCACGGAAGACCTCCTGCGCTTCGGCGGCGTCTCGCCGGACGAGGAACTCAGCGCGCGGTGGTCGAGTTCTGTGCGCAGCAGGTTGCCGTGGCTCTATGTGAACCTGCTGACCGCCTTCCTTGCGGCGGCGGTCGTCCTCTTCTTCAAGGGCGCGATCAACCGCATCACCACGCTGGCGATCTGGATGCCGATCGTGGCGGGAATGGGTGGAAACGCCGGAACGCAGGCGCTCGCGGTCTCGGTCCGCCGGCTCTCGCTCGGGCAGGTCCCGGCCGATCGGAGTCGTTCCATCATCACGAAGGAAATCCTGGTGGGCACGTTCAATGGCCTGGCCATCGGCATCGTGGTGGCAGGGGTCTCGGTCCTCGTCGGGGAGACCTGGCGGATGGGGCTGGTGGTATTCCTCGCGATGGCGGGCAACCTGCTGGTGGCCGGCTTTGCGGGGTCGTTCATCCCGGTGCTCCTGGATCGGCTCGAGATCGATCCGGCGGTCGCCTCGTCGATCTTCGTGACCACGTTCACCGACGTCTGCGGCTTTGGACTCCTGCTTGGGCTCGCCACGGCAATTTTGCTCTAACTTCAACAACGGTGGTACTTTCCGGGATGTCCGAGGACTCGCTGCTCAGCCAACTGCTCGCCGGAAAAGTCGCCGCGCTGGCCCGGGCCGTCTCGATTGTCGAGAACGGACGGGCCGGGTTTGAGCAATTGCTGGCATCGATCCACCCGCGCCTCGGTCGGGCCCGCCGGATCGGGATCACCGGCCCGCCGGGCGCAGGGAAGTCCACCCTCACCGAACGACTCGTCTCGGCATACCGCGCGCGCGATCTGCGCGTCGCGGTGGTCGCGGTCGATCCGACTTCTCCGTTCAGTGGCGGCGCCCTGCTCGGCGACAGGATCCGGATGGAGCAGATCGCCCTCGACCCGGGTGTCTACATCAGGTCGATGGCCACCCGGGGGTCACTGGGAGGACTCGCGACCTCGACTCGCGAGGTCTGCGACCTGCTGGATGCCGCAGGGTTTGACCGGATCCTCGTCGAGACCGTGGGGGTCGGCCAATCGGAACTCGATGTCGCCCGGATGGCCGATTCGACCGTCCTGGTGCTCGTGCCCGAATCGGGCGACGGGATCCAGGCGCTCAAGTCCGGCGTGATGGAAGTGGCCGATTGCTTCCTGATCAACAAGGCCGATCGTCCGGGTGCCGAAAAAGTGCGCCGGGAAGTCGAACTGGCACTCGACCTCCGGCTGGGAAAGGCGCACCGCAATGTGCCGGCGCACCACGGTGCCTTGCGGCGTGGAGCCCCCGTTGCTGCGGAAGCTGACGCCGCTAACACCCTGGCGTGGCGAGCGCCAGTCCTGACGGGCGTCGCGTCGAAGGGGGAGGGGATCGATGCCCTGATCGAGGCACTGGATCATCACTGGGAGTGGATGGGTGCCAGTGGCGAACTGGAGCGCAGGCGCCGCCTGCGGTTCGCGCAGCGAACGCGGGAAGTGATTGATCGGGCGACCCAGCGCTGGGTCTGGCAGGAATCGCACGCTGAGCGTGCCATCAACGCGCGCCTCGACGATGTCACTGCCGGGCAATTGAGCCCGTATGAACTGGCAGCGGAGATTGTCGCCGCGCTGAAGGAAGGAGCCGGAGTATGACGAGCCTGATCTCGCAGGAGCCGCTGCTCGAACGCATTGCCCTGCAGGAAGAGGAAATCACTCGACTTCGCGCCGAGCTGGCCGCCTGGGAAGCGAAGACGGCCTGGCTTCCGGTACGCGACGACGGGGACTTCACCACCATCAGCGGAATGCCGATCGAGCCGGTCTACACCTTGCTCGATGCACCGGGCCGGCTTCCACTGCCGGGCGAGTATCCCTACACGCGCGGCATCCATCCCACGATGTACCGCGGCCGGCTCTGGACGATGCGCCAGTTCGCCGGATTCGGCACCGCCGAGGATACCAACGCGCGCTACAAGTTTCTGCTCGAGCGTGGACAGACCGGCCTCTCGGTCGCCTTCGATTTCCCGACATTGATGGGGTACGACTCCGATCATCCCCGGTCCGAGGGCGAGGTCGGCAAGTGCGGTGTGGCCATTTCGTCGCTGGCCGATATGGAAACACTCTTCGACGGCATTCCGCTCGACCAGGTCTCCGTGTCGATGACCATCAATGGTCCCGCCGCCATTCTCTTCTGTTTCTTCGTGGCGGCGGCGGAGCGTCAGGGCATCCCGATCGAAAAGCTCCAGGGCACGATCCAGAACGACATCCTGAAGGAGTTCGTGGCCCAGCACGCCTGGATCTACCCGGTGGAGCCGTCGCTCAAGATCATTGTCGATCTCTTCGAGTGGACGGCCAGCCACACGCCCAAATGGAACTCGATTTCCATCTCGGGCTACCACATCCGCGAAGCCGGCGCGACGGCCGCACAGGAGCTCGCCTTCACGCTGGCCAACGGCTTCACCTACGTCGAGCGAGGCATCGCACGGGGGCTGGAGGTCGATCAGTTCGCGCCGCGCCTGTCGTTCTTCTGGGATGTCCACAACGACTTCTTCGAGGAGATCGCCAAGATGCGGGCGGCGCGGCGAATCTGGGCCCGGCACCTTCGCGAGCGGTACGGCGCCCGCGACGAGCGCTCACTCAAGATGCGCTTCCATTGCCAGACGGCCGGTGTGTCGCTCACGGCGCAGCAACCGCTGAACAACGTCGCGCGGGTTGCCTATCAGGCGATGGCAGCCGTCCTCGGTGGTACCCAGTCGCTCCACACCAACGCGCTCGACGAGACCCTGGCACTCCCGACCGAAACCGCGGTTCGCGTTGCCCTGCGGACCCAGCAGATTCTCGCGTATGAAACGGGCGTGCCGAACAGCTCCGATCCACTGGGCGGCTCCTATCTCGTGGAGGCGCTCACCAACCGGCTCGAAGCCGATGCGGAAGCCATCTTCGCTCGAGTCGAGGAGCTGGGAGGCGTTGTCCCAGCCATCGAGGCGGGATGGTTCCAGCGTGAGATCGCGCTCTCGGCGTCACGATTCCAGACCGAAGTCGAGACCGGCCAGAAGACCGTGGTGGGACTGAACGCCTTCGTCGAGGAAACGGAAGCTCCCATCGAGATCCTGAAGATTGACGAGTCGGCGGAGCGCGTTCAGCGCGAGCGAATGGCACGGATGCGTGCTTCGCGCGATGGCGACCTCGTGGCCGAGCGCCTGGCGGCGCTCGAACGCGCGGCTCGTGCCGATGAAAACATCATTCCGGCGATGCTTGATTGTGCCCGTGCATGCTGCACCCTGTTCGAGATCCGGCACGTGCTCCAGGACGTCTGGGGTGCCTACCGTGAACCCGTGTTCTTCTAGCTGAGAGGATTTCCTATGGCCACCACCCGAGCGAGCGCGAGCCGGCCCGACCTGTTGCGAATGAAGCCGGGGACGCATCCGGTGATCACGTGCTACCTCAAGATCGAGCCACGGGATCGTGCCCGTCGCAAGTATCTGGTCAAGGTCAAGAACCGGATGAAGGAGCTGGAGTACTCGCTGCCGTCGATGGGCTGGACCAAGGCGCAGCAGGAAGCCATCAAGAGCGACCTCGCGTTGATGCTCGAGTTCCTTCGCGACGCGGATCGGCTGCCGGAGACGCAGGGCGTCGGCATCTTTCTCTCGACCGGTGCCAAGCTGTTCGAGGTCCGCCCGCTGCCGCGGGTGCACCGTTCGCGACTTGCCGTCGACCGGACGCCGTTCGTGCGAGAACTCGCCGCGAGCGAAGAAGAATTCGGCCGCTTGTTCACGGTGACACTCGACCGCGCGACGGCCGTCATCTGGGAAGTCACGGCCTATGAGGCCAAGGTCGTGCGCAAGGTGGCAACCGAGGTCACGCGTGGTGGCCGGTATCACGCGTCGGGCGCGCGCAGCAACGCGACCGGTGAGCACGCCTATCACAACCGGATCCAGAACGAGAAGCGGCAGCACCTCGAAGCGGTGGCCCGGGCCCTGTTCGAGCTCGACCGCGCCTCGCCCGGCCACCAGGTGGTCGTCGCCGGGGCAGGGAACGACGCCGGGGCGCTCGAACCCTACCTGCACAACTACGTGGCGGACCGCCTGATCGGACTGGCACGGTTGTCGCCCAAGGATGCGACCCCCGAAGCCGTGCATCACCTGACGATGGATGTGCGTGAGCATCACGCCCGGCTTTCGGAATCGCGTCACGTGGAAGAGCTGGCCGAAGGGCTCGGCACCGGATGGGCGATCAACGGGGTTCGGGAGACACTGAAGGCGCTGTCGCAGGGTCAGGTCCGGTTGCTGCTCGTCCGGGGTGATGCCGCGGTGAGCGGCTTCCGCTCGCTCGCGACTGGCCGTCTGTCCACCCTGGCGCGAGATCTTCGCGACGATGGCGAAGTGGTGCCGAGTGTGGATGTGATCGACGATGCCATCGAAGAGGCGTTGCGCCAGCGCGTGGCGCTCGATGTGGTCTATGACCCCCAGTCCGCGGAGGCCGTCGACGGGCTCGCCGGCCTGCTCCGGTTCAAGTGAGGATGATGCGATGATGGCTGTTGCTGAAGCGCCGCCGCTGACGCGCCCGATTCGCGTGCTGGTGGCCAAGCCAGGACTCGATGGCCACGACCGTGGGGCGAAGGTCGTCGCCGCGGCCCTGCGTGATGCCGGAATGGAAGTCATCTACACCGGGTTGCACCAGACCCCGGAGATGATCGCCACTGCGGCGGTGCAGGAAGATGCCGACGTGGTGGGACTGTCGATTCTGTCGGGGGCGCATATGACCCTCTTCCCCCGGGTGCGGGCGCTGCTCGAGTCGATGGGGCGCACCGACGTGCTCGTGACAGGCGGCGGGATCATCCCGCAGGAGGATATGGATGCGCTCCACGCGCAGGGGATCGGCCGCCTCTTCGGTCCGGGTACACCGACCGGCGACCTGGTGACTTACATCCAGGAGTGGGCGCGAATCCACGTCCGTTCCTGAGTCGCTGATGCCCGCATCCAAGCCACCTGCGCGCACCAGCCGGCTGCAAACGCTCACCGACGAGTACCGTGTCCTCGCCGAACGGCTGCGTGCGGGCGGGGGGCCCAAGCGCGTGGCCAGGATGCACGCGAAGGGCCAGCTCGCCCCCCGCGAACGCGTGGAGCAACTCCTCGACCCGGACACGCCGTGGTGTGAATTGGGCCTGCTCGTGGCCTACGATCGCTACGATGGCGAGGCACCCGCTGCCGGGGTGATCACCGGGCTCGGCGTGGTGGCCGGGCGGGATGTTGTCGTGGTCGCGAACGATGCCACCGTGAAGGCGGGATCGTGGTGGCCCGAAACCATCCTGAAGATCCTGCGGGCGCAGGAAGTGGCGATGCGGCAGCGGATTCCGATCATCTATCTCGTGGATTCCGCCGGGGTGAACCTCCCCTATCAGGGCGGGGTGTTCCCGGGACAGTACGGCGCCGCGCGAATCTTCTACTACAACTCGTTGATGCGCCGCTATCTGCACGTTCCGCAGATCAGCGCGGTGATGGGGAGCTGCATTGCGGGTGGAGCGTATCTCCCGGCGCTCTCCGACGTGATCTTCATGGTCGAGGGCACCTCATTCATGGGGCTCGGTGGACCAAATCTCGTGAAGGGCGCAACCGGCCAGACGGTGGACTCCGAGTCGCTGGGCGGCGCGCGGACCCACACCCAGGTCAGCAACGTGGCGCACTACCGCGCGCCAACCGACGCAGCGTGCCTGGAACAGATTCGCGACTATGTGGGCCGACTGCCGATCCTCCCGGGTGTGACACACGCCGTCACCCCGACGCGCCCGCCGCGGAGTGAGCCCGCGACCCTGTACGATGTCCTCCCGCAGGATCACAGGATGTCCTACGATATGCGCGACGTGCTCAACGCCGTGCTCGACGAGGGTGCCATCGCCGAATTCCAGCCGGACGTCGCGAGCGAAATGCTCTGCGGGCACGCGCGCATCGAAGGCCGGCCGGTCGCGGTGATCGCGAATCAGCGCGGGATCATCAAGGGAAAGCCGGGCGAGCGACCACGCTTCGGCGGAATCGTCTATGCGGAAAGTGCGGAGAAGGTCGCATTCTTCATCGAGACCGCGAACCGTGAACGGATGCCCATTCTGTTCATTCAGGATGTGAGCGGGTTCATGGTCGGCCCCGAAGCGGAACACGAGGGGATCATCCGCGCTGGAGCACACTTCGTCGAGGCGATGGCGACAACCGTTGTGCCGAAGCTCGTGCTCACGGTGAACCACGCCTCCGGCGCGGGGTATTACGCGATGGCCGGACAAGGGTTCGACCCGGACTTCATCCTCTCGTGGCCCACGGGGCGGATGGCCGTGATGGAAGGGGAGGCCGCGATCATGGCCGTGCACGGCACGGCGCTGCAGAAGGCGCAGCAGGCGAAAGAGGCGCCCGACGCCGCGACCCAGGAATCCGTCGATGCGATGCGAGCCGACTACGAGGCGCAGCTCGACGCGCGCTACGCCGCCGCACGCGGCTTCGTCGATGCCATCATCACGCCCGAGGAAACCCGCGACACGCTGGCGTTCCTGCTTCGAGTGACGTCGCACAACCCCGGACCGCATCTGGGGCCATTCGTGCTCGACGGATGCCGGTCGTGAAGATCTGCCGGCTCGCCGCTCGATCGCTGCTGATCGTGTTCGTTGCGGGCTGTGCCGCTGCTCCTCCTGCATCCAGTGCTCAGGTGAAACCGGCCCCGGTCGCGGAGCGGCCGGTTTCGCCGGCTGGCCCGGCAACGCACGTCGCGGTCGTCCCCACGCGCGTGCGGAGTCTCCCGCCCGCAGAGGCGTTCAGGGCCGGACTGATGGCGCTCGGTTCCACGGGGGTGTCACGCTTTGCAGAAGCGCACCCGACTGAAGATGGACGCGGCGTCCTGATCGCCATCCTGGACACCGGAATCGACCCCTCCGTACCCGGGCTGCAGGTGACGACCGACGGCCTTCCCAAGGTGCTGGACCTGCGCGACTTCTCGGGTGAAGGGCGAGTACGTCTTTCATCCGCTGAACGGCGCGGCGACACCCTGCTGATCGCGGGCCACCGGCTGATCGGCGCAACCCGCGTTGCGGCCCTGGCACAGGGGGGAGAGGTCTGGGGTGGCGCGCTCGAAGAGCTCCCGCTGGGAGAGCCACCCGCCGCCGATATCAACGGCAACGGGACAGTGGGGGATTCGCTTCCGGTCGTGGTCGTGCGCAGCGGTTCCGGATGGACGCTCTTCGCGGACGCCGACGGGAACGGCACGCTCGCCAACGACCGACCGGTTCGCGACTACGCCGTGGCGCGCGAAACCTTCGGCTGGACGTCGACGAACGCTCCCGCCTCGGTCACCCTCGCGGCAAATCTCTCCGACTCTGCCGGTGCACCGATCCTCGATCTTTTTTTCGATACCAGCAGTCACGGAAGCCACGTTGCAGGTATTGCCGCGGGTCACAACATCTACGATGTCGAAGGATTTGATGGTGTTGCCCCTGGCGCGCGCCTGATTGGCTTGAAGATCGCGAATGACGCGCACGGCGGCGTCTCGGTGTCGACTGCGATGCGGCGCGCTCTCGCCTACGCCATCGCGTTTGCCCACGAACGCCGCTTGCCGCTCGTCGTGAATCTTTCCTTTGGGGTCGGAAGCGCCGCAGAGGGGACGGCCAGGGTCGATATGGTGGTGGATTCGCTGCTGGCCGAACATCCCGACGTCGTGATGACCGTGGCCGCGGGCAACGATGGCCCGGGGCTGGGAACAGTGGGTGTGCCGGGGAGTGCGTCGAGAGTGCTCTCGATTGGCGCGAGCCAGCCTCCGGTCTTTGGCGGCCTTGCGCCGAGTGATTCCGCCGCCGACGTGGTCGCGTTGTTCTCGAGTCGGGGTGGAAGCATCGCGGCGCCTGATCTGATCGCGCCGGGGACGGCCTACTCCACGGTACCCCAGTTCGCGACGGGCGGCGAACAGGAGAGCGGCACCAGTATGGCCACGCCATATGTCGCTGGTCTTGCCGCACGACTGCTCTCGGGCACTGACGGTATTGCTGACCGGCCCGCGGCCCGCGCCATCGGGCAGGCGCTTCGTCGATCGGCCCGGTTGCCACGGGATGCCGGGGCGCTGGATGCGGGCTGGGGATTGCCCGATATCAACCTCGCGAGGGAGTCGCTCCGGCGCGATGCGGCACTCCCGGAACTTCTCATTTCCGCCGGTGGACACCAGGAGCGTGGTGCCATCCTGCTCACGTCGTCGGGCGGACGAGTGCCGCCGCAACACGTGATTGTTTCCCGCCGTGACGGTGCCGGAGCCCTGAACCTCGTGGTTCGCTCCTCGGCACCGTGGGTTCGCGTTCCCGCCGGCTTGTCGTTGCCGGAAGGACGGGGTGAGCTCGTGCTCGCCGTCGATGCCGCCAGGCTCCCACCCGGTGCGCACGACGCTGTCGTGGAGCTGCTGACCGCGACGTCAAACGCCGCGGTCCTCGCGCGCATTCCGGTCACCGTCCGTGTCCCGATGTCTGCCTCGGCCCGGGTGGCGACGCAGGCGGTGAAGATCGGGCCTGCCGGCGTCCAGCGAGTGTTCATCCCGGCCGAGGCCGGCCGTGGAATGCAGGTCGAAATCGGTACGGCCGCTGGAGCGCCCCAGGTAACGGCATCGCTCCACGAACCTGGTGGGATGCCGTTTCGCGATGGCGCGCAGATCCCCGCAGGGAGCGGAGACGGAGCGGCACTGTTCGATATCGGTGGCGGCGATGTGCAGGAAGGCGTCTACGAGCTCGACGTCGTGTCGGGACCGCTGGCCGGTTCGGCCGCTACCGTGACCGTCCGTCGGGCACCCGTGGTGCTCGATGCGTCGATCGAGGGCGATTCGGTGCGGGTTGCGGCGCGGAGCGTCATTGGGACGCCGGTATCGGTCCGACTGCGCGCAGGTCTGGTCGGTGCCGAACGACGCATCGCCATCCATCGCGCTGACGGAGCTCCGCTCCGTATCGCGATCGCCGTACCGCAGTGGGCAAGCCGGATGCAAGTTGATGCCCGGATGCCCCCAGAGCAGTGGCGCCGGTTCACTGATCTCGGGATGACGTTCCAGGATCGACGCGGCCGTCAGTTCGCGACCGCACCGATTGACTACCCCTTGGCGCGGGCCGCGCCGCCCCTGCCGCACGGAATGGCTGGTGACACGCTGGTCGTCCTGCTGTCTCCCGCTTTCGCGGATCCCGGGACGCAAGAATGGCGGCTCGACTTCCAGGTGCGGTTCTATCCGGAGCGCGTGGTCGGGCTGGACAGCGGCGGCAAGCCGGCCGTCCAACTCAGCGCGGGCAAGTCACTGGAGCAGCGATTCTTCACCGGACCGCTGCCGATTGATCTTTCAGGCGGGTTGACGCCCGTGCTCATAGTCCTGGCGCAGGAAGGCGAGGATTCCATCTGGATGCGAGAAATCTCGCCGCAGGGAGGCAAGGCACGATGACGGAGAGAAAAGCGCAAGTCCGGATCGCCGCTGGACAGGGCTTCTGGGGCGACTGGCTCGAGGCACCGGTGCGTCAGGTGCAGGGTGGTCCGATCGATTACCTGGTGCTCGACTACCTCGCTGAAGTCACGATGTCGATTCTTCAGAAGCAGCGCTCACGCGACCCTGCGGCCGGCTACGCTCGCGATTTCGTGACGCTGATGGAGCGGATACTTCCTGATGTGGCCGCCCAGGGCATCAAGGTGATCTCGAACGCGGGCGGCGTGAATCCGCGCGGCTGCGCCGAGGCGGTGCGGGAAGCCGCAGAGCGAGCCGGAGTGGGGGACAAGATCCGCATCGCCCTGGTGACGGGTGACGACATCCTGGATCGCCTCGATGAACTCGGGGCAGAGGGCGAGCCGCTGGCCAATATGGACACCGGCCGTCCGCTCAGTGACGTGCGCGCACAGGTCCGTTCGGCAAACGCGTATCTCGGGATGCAACCCGTCGTCGACGCACTCGGCCGTGGCGCGAACGTGGTGATTACCGGGCGCGTGACCGACACGGGCCTCACGCTCGGACCACTGGTGCACGAATTCGGATGGGCGGCGGACGACTGGAACCTCATCGCGGCCGGCACCATCGCGGGGCACATTCTTGAGTGCGGTGCCCAGAGCTCGGGTGGGAACCTGCTCCGCGGGTGGCGGGACGTGAAGCGGCTCGAAGATGTCGGCTTCCCGATCGTCGAGGCGTCGCCCGATGGATCGTTCATCGTGACGAAGCACCCGGGAACTGGCGGCGTGGTGAACGTCGCATCGGTCACCGAACAGCTGGTCTATGAGATGGGCGATCCGGCCAACTACATCACTCCCGACGGGATCGTCGACTTTACCACCATCCAGCTCAGAGCCAAGGGAAAGAATCGAGTCCGCGTCTCGGGAATCGAGGGCCGCCCGCGGACCGACCTGCTCAAGGTGTCGGTCGCGTATTTCTACGGCTACAAGGCCGTGGGAAGCCTGGTCTATTCCTGGCCGGATGCGTACGACAAGGCCAGGGCGGCCGATCGGATTCTGCGCAAGCGCCTGAAGGCGCTCGAGCTTTCCTTCGAGCAGATCCTGACCGAATACGTCGGGGTCAATGCGACGCACGGCCCGCTGGCTGGGCCGCCGTCGCCCGACCTGGCCGAAGTGATGTTGCGTGTAGGCGTGCGCGGGCCTGATCGCGCCGCCGTCGAGCGTTTCACTCGCGAAATCGCGCCACTGGTGCTCACCGGCCCTCCGAGCGTGACGGGGTTTGCCGGAGGCCGGCCGGCCGTCGAGGAAATTGTGGCCTACTGGCCCGCGCTGGTGGCTCGCGATACCATCGAACCCTTCGTCCGCGTGGAGATGATCTGATGTCCACGAAAATCCAGTTGCGACACCTGGCACACGCGCGTTCAGGAGACAAGGGCGATACCGCCAATGTCGGGCTGATTGCGCTCACTCCCGAGTTCTACTCCATTCTCGAAGAGCAGGTCACCCGGAAGCGCGTCGCTCGGCATTTCAAGGGGATGGTCAGCGCCGTGGAGCGATACGAACTGCCGAACCTCTGTGCGCTCAATTTTCTCCTGCACGGCGCCCTCGATGGTGGCGGCACGCTCTCGCTCAAGACCGATGCACAGGGGAAGGTGTATTCCACGGCACTGCTGCGGATGGAGATCGACGTCCCGCGACGCATTGCGAAGCGGGCAAGGGAGTTCGCGTCGTGAGCGGCGTGCGCAGTGACCTCGCCAGCGGCGTCCTCACCCTGACGCTCGACCGCCCCGAAAAGCGCAACGCCCTCAATCTGGAGATGCTGGACGGGCTTGCCGCCGGACTCGCGCGGGCGGAGCTGGAGGCGGCGGTGCGGGTGGTGGCAATCCGCGGGGAGGGGAAGGACTTCTGCGCTGGCGCCGACCTGAGCGAACTGCTCGCCTCTGCCGATGCGTCCCTCGAGGACAATGAGCGCGCGGCTCTCCGGCTGGGCGAAATCTTCATCACGCTCCGCCAACTCCCCAAGCCATCCGTGGCCGTGGTCCACGGGCGCGCGCTCGCCGGTGGTGCCGGGCTTGCGACGGCTTGCGACCTCGTGATCGCCGCCGGGACCGCATCGTTCGGCTATCCCGAGAT
>JAZJZU010000044.1:41295-59076 GCA_040389605.1 Gemmatimonadota bacterium | reverse complement strand
CGGGCGCGCGCTCGCCGTATTCGATGATGGATCCGGCAGTCGCGACGTATGGCGAGGAGAACAGGCTCTGGACTGGTGACGAAGCGAAGGCCTTTGCTCGCGTCGGCGCCATTCCCGAGCTGCTGGCGATGCGCGCCGAGTCACGCGCCGAAGGAGTGGAGTAATGGTGGTCACTACACGGGTCCGGCTGGATCGGATCGCGTCAGCTACGAAGAACGCTGCGCTCACCACCGAGGTGATCGTCGGCGACCAGATCGTTGCTGCCGAGGGATACATCCTCGCGGTGCGCATTCTGACCGACAAGAGCACCTACAACCAGGTCGAGGATCTCTCGGGCCGGATGGTGGCGCTCCGTGCGGGAGATATTCTTGCCGGCACCCTCGGCGTCCGTCGCGCGTTGCGCGGCTACGCCGGGGAAGTGCCCCAGACCATCGCGGTGGGTGACACCATCGAAGTCCTGAATCTCGGCGGCATTCTTGGTCGCTGCACTTCGGCCAACCCCGACATCGGCCCGCCGTTCCAGGCCGAGGTGCTCGGCGCGGTGCTCTCGTTTCCCGAACTGGGGGATCGTGTCGGCAGGCCCGCGCATATCCGGGATCGTGCCGTGCCACCCGCTGAGGTGCTCACGTGTGACATCCCGGTGATCTATGTGGCCGGGACCTGCATGAACTCGGGGAAGACCGTTGCCGCCACGGAACTGGTGCGTGGACTGACGCGCAGCGGGCTGCGCGTGGCCGCGGCGAAGCTCACCGGTGTGTCGTTGATGCGGGACGCCCTCTCGATGATGGACGCCGGTGCCGTGGCGGCACTGACGTTCAACGATGCCGGTGCGGCGAGCACCCACGCAGGGATGACGGTGCCCGTCGCGCGCGGCCTGTTCAACCGGCTCGCCGATCCGCGCGGACTCAGGCCCGACGTGATCGTTGCGGAACTGGGAGACGGCATCCTGGGTGAGTATGGCGTGCAGGATATTCTGCGTGCGCCGGACCTGATGTCGATCGGCGCGGCCTACGTGATGGCGGCCCCCGATCCCGTCGGTTGCTGGGGTGCGCGTGAACTGATGCGCGACGAATTCGACCTCCCGATCACCGTGCTCACGGGCCCGGCAACGGACAACCACGTCGGCAGTGACTACATCACCGCATCGCTCGGGTTGCCGGCGCACAACTCTCGCCGTGATGCCGAAGGGCTCGTGGCGCGCGTGCTCGAATCGCTCGAGCGGTGGCGGGCTGCGCACGGGGTCGCGGCGTGAAGGCGGCCGTGCTGGGGGGCGCCGGTTATGCGGGAGGGGAACTGCTCCGCCTGGTGCTCCAGCATCCCGAGATCACCGAGGTCGTCACGACCTCGCGGTCCCAGGCTGGCAAGCCGATTGCCGATGTGCACCCGGCTCTCGCATTGCTGACTGACGCACGCTTTGCGGCCCACGCCCCGGGAGAGATCGCGAAGGGGAAGGACGTCGTGTTCCTCGCGCTGGAGCACGGGGAGTCAGGGCGCGTGGCCGGCGATGTGCTCGACGCTGGCCCGGGGATGGTCGTGGATATTGCGGCAGACTTCCGGATCCAGGATGGACGGCTGCACGAGCAGTACTATGGTGCGCACCCTGCACCGGCGCTGGTGCACCGGTTTGTCTATGGCCTCGCCGATGTACTCGGGCCAGCGCTTCGTGGCGCCAGAGGGATTGCCGCACCGGGATGCTTTGCGACGGCGGCACAGCTGGCGCTGTACGCGATTGCCGATCTCCCAATTTCGGCTCCGCCGTCGATCTTTGCGGTGACCGGTTCGAGTGGAGCCGGGGTGACTCCGCGGCCGACCACGCACCATCCGGCGCGCGCACACAATCTCTTCGCCTATCAGCCGATGGGGCATCGCCACGAAGGCGAAGTGCTGGAGCAGTGGCGGAAGTGGCGCAACGACCCGGGAGCCACCGCACGCCTGATGACGCACGCCGGGCCGTTCGTGCGCGGCATCTATGTGACGCTTCACGCGCACCTGTCGACGCCGGTGGGTGCTGGCGTGGCCGAACACGTTGCCGCTCGTTTCGCCGGCCGCCCGTTTGTTCGCGTGACTGCCGGCCCGCCGGAGTTGACGCACGCCGTGGGCTCCAACGTGGCGTTGCTGCACGCCGTGGCATCGCCGGACGGGCGCGAAGTGCAGGTGATGTGCGCAATCGACAATCTCATCAAGGGCGCCGGCGGACAGGCCGTTCAGGCGATGAACCTCGCACTCGGCATCGATGAACGCGCCGGGCTGCTCGCACCGGGACCATTTCCATGCTGACATCGACCTCTGCTGGGCCGGCTCTGCTTCCCGTCTACGGGACGTTCCCGTTGCGTGCCGCATCCGGTCACGGTTCCTGGCTCGTGGATGAGGACGGCCTCGAGTGGCTGGACGCCTATGGTGGGCACGCCGTGGCGAGTTCCGGGCATTCCCATCCCGATGTGGTGGCGGCGATTGCCGATCAGGCCGCGAGACTGCTGTTCTATTCCACAGCGGTTCCGCACGCCGGGCGCGAACAGCTCGCCGAGACACTGGCCCAGCTTTCCCCGGAACCCCTGGAGAAAGTGTTCTTCTGCAACAGCGGCGCCGAGGCCAATGAGAACCAGCTTGGCCTGGCACGCCGGAAGACCGGCCGGACGCAGGTGATCTCGATGCTGGGTGGCTGGCACGGGCGGACGGCGGCCACACTCGCCTGCACCGACGGCGCCAAGTACGAGGCGGGAGCGCGGCGCGCCGGGATGCCGCTGTCGATCAGGGTGCCGTTCAACGACATCGCGGCGCTCGAGGCCGCGATGAACGACACGATCGCCGCCGTGCTGCTCGAGCCGGTCCAGGGCTTCCAGGGGGCGCGGTCCGCGACGCCGGAATTTCTCCGTGCGGCGCGAGCGCTCTGTGATCAGCACGGGGCCAAGCTCCTGTTCGACGAGGTGCAGTGTGGCGTGGGTCGCCTGGGCACGTTCACGGCTGCCGAATTCTTCGGCGTCGTGCCCGACGCACTCTCGATGGCCAAGGGACTCGCCGCGGGGCTGCCGATCGGCGCGGTGCTCGCGGTTCCGTCGCTTGTTGACGACATCAAGGTCGGGGACCTCGGCTCGACCTTCGGCGGCGGACCGGTCGTGTGCGCCGCCGCCCTCGCGAACATCTCCGTGCTCGAACGGGAATCCCTGCTGGAGAATGTGCGCGATGTGAGTGCGCGCATCACCAGCGTGGCTGCGACCCTGCCGCACGTCGTGCGGGTCCACGGACACGGCTTCCTGCTCGGCCTCGAGCTCGATCGACCCGCGGCGGAGGTGCAGCGCGCCCTCTGGGGACACCGGATCCTCACGGGTACGTCGACCGACCCGATGACGCTCCGACTCCTGCCGCCGCTTTCATTCAGCGCCGATGAGGCGGGACTGCTGCTTGCCGGACTGCGCGAGGTACTGCAATGATGAAGCGCGACTTTCTCGCGATGGAGGAATGGTCACCTGACCTGATCGATCATCTCCTCGCGGTCGCGGTGCGGTGCAAGCGCGGCGAAATCGATGGCGGACTCGCGAAGAAGGTGCTGGCGATGATCTTCCTCGATCCGTCGCTGCGGACCCGGTCCTCGATGGAAACGGCGATGTTCCTCCACGGCGGTCACGCGCTCTGTCTCGAGCCGGGGAAGGGAAGCTGGACGCTCGAAACCGAGCTCGACACGGTGATGGACGGCACGTCGGTGGAGCACATCATCGAGGCCGCCAGGGTGCTCGGTCGCTATGCCGATGCGCTGGCCGTGCGGTCGTTCCCGAAGGGCAACGACTGGCAGGTGGAGCGACTCGACCATACGGTCCGCAACTTTGCGCGGTACTGCGAGAAGCCGGTCATCAACCTCGAGTCGGCGCGTCGCCACCCCTGCCAGGGTCTTGCCGATGCGCTCACGATGCGCGAGCACCTCGGCGACACGGTGGGCAAGCGGTTCGTGCTGCTCTGGGCCTGGCATCCCAAGGCACTGCCAACGGCGGTGCCGGCCAGCGCCGCACTTGCCGCCGCGCACCTGGGGATGGACGTCACCATCGCCCGGCCGGAAGGCTTTGATCTCGACCCCGAGGACTATCTCGCCATCGAGATGCTCGCCGGGGCACGCGGCGGGTCGCTTCGGGTCACGGATGACGCCGACGGGGCGATCGACGGTGCGCACGCGGTGTACACCAAGGCCTGGGGCTCGCTGCTCCACTTTGGCGACCCGGACAACGAGCGCCTGCTGCGGGAGGGAAAGCGTGACTGGCGCCTCACACAGGCCCGGATGCGGACCACGGCGCACGAGCGCGGCATCGCCTTGCACTGTCTGCCGGTTCGGCGGAACGTGGAAATCGATGGCGAGGTGCTCGACGGTCCCAACAGCGTGGTGGTGGACCAGGCGGAGAATCGATTGCACGCGCAGCGCGCGTTGTTGCTCGAGATGATTGGCACGATCCGATGATCGATCATCGATCATCGACCATCGATGATCGTATCCGAGATACTAATTACGGCGAGGGATGTGGTGGCGATTGATACGACAAAGGGCATTGCCGGACTGAAGGGCGCGCTGCGCTATGTGCGGGCCTACCGCGATCACGTCTTCATCGTGAAGCTCGGCGGCGATGTACTGTCCGATGCGCACAACCTGGATACCGTGGCGGGGCAGCTCGCCTTGCTCTCCTCGCTGTCGATCCGGCTGGTTGTGGTGCACGGCGGAGGCCCGCAGGCCACGGCCGTCGCGCGGCGGCTGGGACAGGAGCCGCAGATGGTCGCGGGGCGACGGGTGACCGACGACGGCGCGCTCGAGGTCGCGAAGATGGTGTACCGCGGCCTGCTGAACACCGACCTCGTGTCGGCCCTGCGACGGCACGGCGTGCAGGCTGCCGGGCTTTCCGGTGTCGACGGTGACCTGCTCACTGCGCACCGCCGGCTGCCGATCCGCGTGGTCGACGATGCGGGAGAATCCCGGGTGGTGGACTATGGCCACGTGGGGGACATCGACAAGGTCGATCCCCGGCTGCTCACGACCCTGATGGATGCGCGCTTCGTTCCAGTGGTCTCTTCGCTCGCGGGAGACAACGACGGCAACGTCTACAACGTCAATGCCGATACCGTGGCAGAATCGCTCGCCATCGCGCTCAAGGCCCAGAAGCTGATCTTCCTGACCGGTGCGCCCGGTGTGTTGCGTGACCGGAATGACCCGAGCACGCTCGTGACCTTTGCCGACCCCGACGACCTGGCCGAACTGATGGCCACGGGCGCGCTCGCGGGCGGGATGAAGCCGAAGGTGGAGGCCTGCATCCGCGCGGCCACCGGAGGCGTCGAACGGACGCACATCATCGATGGCCGCGCTCCGGACTCGCTGCTCTACGAAGTCTTCACGGGCGCCGGCTTCGGCACGATGATCGTCGGGCGCAAGGAGAAGGCGACCTATCTTGGCGTCGACCTCGCTGACTGAGATCTCCTTTCTCCGCGAGCTGGTGGCGGTTCCCTCGATCAGCGGGAACGAGGCACCAGCGGCGGAGCTCGTCGAGCTGACTGCACGTCGGCTCGGCCTCGATGTCGTGCGCGATGAGACCAGTGTCCGCATCAGCGTCGGCGATGAGGCGGCGGGCCCGACCCTCGCGCTCGCCTCTCACCTCGACGTCGTGCCGCCCGGTGAGGGCTGGACGCGCGATCCGTTTACCCCGGTCATCGAGGGTGACCTGCTGTTCGGCCGTGGTTCGGGAGACGCGAAAGCGTCCGTGAGCGCGATGCTCTGGGCGCTGGCCGATGTCGCCGCGCAGGGGCGCGGTATCCGGGGGCGGTTGCTGGCGATCTTCTCATACGGCGAGGAAACCCGTTTCGCCACGATGCCTGAGGCCGTCGCGCGGGCCGGGCGACTGGATGCTGCGCTCGTGGGCGAACCGACCAACCTGCAACTGGCGGTCGCGCAACGTGGCTTGATGATGGTCGATCTCATTGCGAAGGGCGACCAGCGCCACGCGGGCTATGCTTCGACGGGGGACTTCACGAACGCCATCACGGTGCTCGCGCGCGACCTGATCCGGCTCGATGGCATCGTCGGAGAACGTCTTCATCCCGTGCTCGGGGTGACCACGGTGACGCCGACGATGCTCGAGGCGGGGGTCTCCCGCAACGTCACGCCGCCTGCTGCTCGCGCGGTGCTCGATGTGCGCTCGACTCCGGCCTGGACACACGACGAACTCGAACAGGTCCTTGCCGAGCGACTCGAGTGTGAAGTGGTGGTCACTTCGAAGCGACTGGTGCCCTGCGAGACACCGGAGCATTCGGCCTTGCTGGCCGCCGTGCGCGGGGTCGTTCCCGAGATCACGACGTATGGGTCGCCGACCTGTTCGGACTGGTGTTTCCTGCGCGGACTCGATGCGATGAAGGTCGGACCCGGCACATCCCGCCGGTCGCACACACCTGACGAATCGGTGAATATTTCAGAGGTCACGGCCGCTCGCGCATTCTACGCGAAGGTGGCGGAGGCGTACCTGGCATGAAGGCTCCCGAAACGCTCTGGTCACCCGGCGCCAGCCCCGATAGCCAGATGCTGGCCTACACGGTGGCTGATGACCGGGAGGTTGACGCCCGGCTGCTCCGCTGGGATGTCATCGGCTCGCTCGGGCATCTCGAGGCGTTGTCGCGCGGCGGAATCATCACGGCGCGCGAACGCGCGTCGATGCGACGGGCGTTGCTCGCGGCCCTGAAGGCCGTGGACGCAGGCGAACTGCGCATCGGCCCAGCGCACGAGGATGGGCACAGCGCGGTCGAGTTCTGGCTCACGAGGCATTTTGGCGATGTGGGTGAGCGCCTGCACGCTGGCCGGTCGCGGAATGATCAGGTCGTCACCGACCTGCGATTGTTCCTGAAGGACGAAGTACTGAGTCTGCATCACCGGATGCTGACGCTCGCCGACGCCCTGTTCGGCTTTGCGGCGAGCCATCGTCGTGTCCTCTGGCCGGGTTACACCCATCAGCGTCGCGCAATGCCGTCGTCGGCCGGGCTCTGGGCAGCGGGCTATGCCGAGGGTCTGGTGGATGCCGCGGATGCAGTCCTCGGCTTCTGGTCTCGCCTCGATCGCTGTCCGCTCGGCAGCGCCGCGGGTTATGGCGTGCCATTGCCGCTTGCGCGCGAGGCCGCCGCGAAGGCGCTCGGATTCGGCGATATCGACCAGGTGGTCACGTCGGTGCAGGGGGCGCGCGGCACGCTCGAGGCCGCCGTCCTCTTCTGGTGCACCGAGGCCGCGCATCACTGCGCCAAGTTGTCGAGCGATGTCATTCTCTTCTCCGCCGAAGAGTTCGGCTGGCTCGTGCTCCCGACTGAACTGTCGACTGGCTCGAGCATCATGCCCCAGAAGCGCAATCCGGATCTCTTCGAGCTCACGCGTGCACGCGCGGCCTCACTGGAGGGCGACCTCGCGGCGGTGATGGCGCTCAAGGGTTCGCTGCCCGGTGGATATCACCGTGATTTCCAGTTCCTCAAGGCTCCACTATTCCGGGGGCTCGACCGCACGCGGGAAATGCTCTCGATGCTCACGACGGCAGTGCCTCGCCTGCGCGTGAATACTGACGCGGCTGCCACGGCGCTCCAGGGCGACATTCTCGCGACGGATGAAGTGATGCGGCGGGTGCGGGAAGGCACGCCGTTCCGGCGGGCCTATCGCGCCGTCGCTGAAGAGGTCAAGCGCGGGCGCCCAATGGAGTCCCTCAGTGCGTCAGCGATGATTGCCGCGCGCTCGAGTACCGGCAGCGCTGGCAACCTGCCGCTGGCACTCCTGCGCAGCCGGCTTCGCACTGCCCTGCGCTGGAATGCCAGCCGTCGCAAGGCCTACTCCTCCGCGCTCATGCGGCTCACGAAAGCGAGGACCCGATGAGTCTCGAGCGACGCAAGCGCCACCTGAAGATTCTCGAGCTGGTCGCCACGCGTCCGATGCGGACGCAGGAAGAACTGGCGGACGCGCTCGCGCAGGAAGGGTGGGAGGTCACGCAAAGCAGTGTGTCGCGGGATATCTCGACCCTTGGGCTCGTCAAGTCGGACGGGATATACCAGCGGCCGGCCCGGGTCCGGCTGACCGAGATCACCGATCCCAATGAACGCCGACTTGCCGAGTCGCTGCTGGCGGTCGAGGCCGCCGGGGAGGCGCTCCTGGTGCTGCACACACCGCCGGGTGAGGCGCAGCGTGTCGGCAGCGCACTCGATCTGCTCGCGTGGCCGGAAATTGTCGGTACCATCGCCGGTGATGACACCATCTTCATTGCCGTCCATCACTCCGCTGCGCAAGGAAAGATCCATCGTCGGTTGCGTGCCATTATGGGAACCGGTCGCGACGACCGGACTGGGCCACCGGCCGTCACCCCCTGATGCGGATCCCGGCACGGGGCCTCCGGATCGCCACGGCCAGCCTGCTGCTGGCCGCCTGTTCCAGCGAAGACCCTGCGCCCCGCGCACCCGCCGCGCCGATCGAATGGCCGAACTTCGGCGGAGACCTGGCGGCAACGCGCTGGTCGACCGCCGACGACATTACCCCCGACAATGTCGACCAGTTGCGCCCTGCCTGGCGCTGGCGAAACGGCGAATACACCACCTTCGACCCCGTTACCAGTGTACGGCTTGCCCCGGGCGCATTCGAAGCGACGCCGTTGATGGTCGGCGACACGCTCTACTTCACCACTCCATTCTCCCGTGCCGTCGCGCTCGATGCGATCAGCGGGCGAGAACTCTGGGCCTTCGACCCGCACGTCACGCGCTCGGGGCTGATTGCCAATGACCATTCCGGATTCGTGCACCGCGGTGTCGCGCTCTGGGAAGGCGACGGCGCGCGCCGAGTCTTCCTCAATGCCCGGTGGCGCCTCTATGCCCTTGATGCGACGACGGGACGTCCGGTCCCGTCGTTCGGGGAGGCCGGGGTCGTCGACCTGACGCGCGATCTCCGCTGGCCGGTCAACCCGCTCCACTTCGGGCAGACCTCGCCACCGCTCGTCTGGCGCGATATCGTCATCGTCGGGAGTTCGATCGCTGACGCGGTCCAGTATGAGCGGGACCCACCCGGCGATGTGCAGGCATTCGATGCTCGCACCGGCAAGCGGCTGTGGCGCTGGGATCCCCTCCCTCCACTTGGGGCCCGCGGCGATTCGTCGTGGGGCGGCGAGGCAGCCGATCGCACCGGGCACAGCAATGTCTGGCCTCCGATGTCGCTCGACACCGCGAGAGGCCTCGTCTATCTGCCGGTCGGCGCTGCGAGCAATGACTTCTATGGCGGCAGGCGACCAGGAAACAATCGCTGGTCGCAGTCGATAGTCTGCCTCAATGCCCGCACTGGTGCGCTGGTCTGGGGGCGTCAGTTGGTGCATCACGGACTCTGGGATTATGACCCCCCCGCGGCGCCGATGTTGCTCACGGTTCAACGCGAGGGCATCGACATACCGGTGGTCGCGCTCGCCGGGAAGACGGGCTTTCTCTACATCCTGAATCGCCTGACCGGTGAGCCGCTCTGGCCGATGGACGAGCGACCCGTCCCGTCGAGTGACGTGCCTGGAGAAGTGGCATCAGCGACGCAGCCGTTTCCTTCGTTTCCGGTGCCGTTTGCACCACAGGGTATGGCAGACTCCAGCCTGGTGCACTTCACGCCAGAGATCCTGGCGCAGGCACGCAATCTGGTCCGCCACCGCCGGATGGGACCGCTGTTCACCCCTCCCTCGATCGAGGGGACGGTCGCTCTCCCCGGCTGGATCGGAGGCGCCGGCTGGGGAGGGATGGCTGCGAACCCCGAGCGTGGCGTAGTCTTCGTGAAGGCCACGAATAGCCCCTCGCTGTTGACGCTCGTGCCGTCGAGCGCCGCGTCCGGCTATCAGCGAGATCGATCGCCCGAATCGATCAGCCGGCCCATCACGATCGAGTTGCCTGTCTGGCGTACCTGGGGAGTGCTCTGGTCGCACTACGCATCGTTGCCGATCGTCAATCCCCCTTACGGCACCTTGAGCGCCTATTCGGTTGCCAGTGGTGAACGACTGTGGCAGGTGACCCTCGGCGACTTGCCGGAAGTCCGGAACCATCCGATGCTGCGCAATCTCAAGCTTCCTCCACTCGGTGTGCCCGGAGCACCCGGTGGCGTGGCGACGCGAGGGGGCCTGATCTTTATTACGGGAGGCGGAACCGTGCTCTATGCCATTGACCAGCGCGACGGCTCGACCCGGTGGAGTTTTGACCTGGGCATCACGGGATACAGCAACCCGATGACCTACCGTGCCGGTGATGGCCGACAGTATGTGGTGGTCGCGACCGGGGCAGGGAACAATACGGAATTGCGCGCCTTCGTTCTCCCCGCGCAGGCGGTCCCCGGAGGCAGGCGATGAGCAGAGTCAGGAGGTGGCTGCTGGCGGGCGCGGTGCTCGCTGCGGTGCTCGCGGCTGGCGGGGCACTGGGCTTCGTGACCGGGCGGCGCTGGCCAATCACGCGGCTGGAGCACTTGAAGGTGCGTCTCTTTGGCGAGTCGTATGGGGAGTGGCGCGTCGCAGCCAAGAGCGACCTGAACCGCTACGAAGTGATGAAGGTCGTGCGCGGTGATTCGATGTACCTCTTCAGTGGGTTCTTCACCGACGAGCAGAAGGCCACGGCGCGAGTCGAAATGCTCGATCTTGCGAGTGGAAACTGGATCCGCAAGCACGATATGCCGCAGGCACTGACCCACACCGCTCCCGTTGTCATACGCGACACGGCCTGGTTCGTCGCCGGGTTCGAAGGTGACCATCCCGGGCCGGCGACGACCAGGGTCTGGCGATACAGCCTCGCGAATGACGAGTGGTCGGCGGGGCCCGCGGTGCCGGAAGCGCGCGGTGGCGGAGGTCTCGTCGCCGTTGGCGACACCCTGCACTACTTCGGTGGGTGGCTCGCAGACCGGAACACGGATGCGGCCGAACACTGGACGCTGGTCATCGGAGATTCTGCCTGGCGAGCCGCCGCTCCAATGCCGATGCCGAGGGGGCACCTCACGGCAGCCGTTGCGGCGGGGCAGATCTTCGTGATCGGCGGTGTCCTCGGGCACGACCCTGTCCCGATCGACGTTGCCGAGGTCCATCGTTTCGACCTTGCCACCGGGACCTGGGCCTCACGCGCGTCGCTTCCCTTTCCGCTTTCCCACGTGGAACCAGCGACCGAGAGCTACGGAGAGTGGATCATCACCGCCGGAGGCCGATCTCGCGAAGATGGCAGGGAGAATGTCGACGACGTGCTGGGATACAACACGGCAACAGATCGGTGGGTCCACCTCGCTCGCACACCGAAGCCGTTTCTCGGCGGCGTCACTGCGATCGTCGGCGACACACTCTACGCTGGACTCGGCGCCATTCGCGGCTCCGACCCCGACAATCCGCTCATCTGGCGTACGACGCTGAGAAATCAGTGGCGCCAGCTCGACTCGCTTCCCACGCCACTCGGAGAAGTTGCTGGCGGCGTGATCAATGGCAAGCTCTACCTGGTCGGGGAGGGCAATCCGGGGACCGCGGTGTACGACATCGCAGCCGGTCGCTGGGAGCCGGCGGGTTCTGTGAGGAACAGGCCCGCATCGGGGAATCATCACGCGGCGGAAGTGGTCGGCGGGAAACTCTACCTGCTGGGCGGATTCGGTCGAAACGCCGAAGGACTGCTGCAGGTATTCGATCCCGTCATCGACCGATGGAGCCTCGGACCCGCGATGCCGTTTGCGACTGGCGCTGCGGCTTCGGCACTGATTGACGGCAAGATCTATGTGGCGGGCGGCATTGTGGGGAACACGACGACGGAGCAAGCGGCCGTGTTCGACGTGGCGACTCAGCAGTGGACCGCCCTTGCGCCGATGCCGCGCCCGCGAAATCACGCGGCCAGCGGGACCGACGGAAAGCGCTTCTACGTTTTCGGTGGTCGGGGTCCCGGCAGTGGCGACAGCAACGTGGTGGCCAACGGATTCGATGATGTCCAGATCTTCGACCCGGAGACGGGCAAGTGGGCGGTCTCCGACGGTACTCCCGGTGCCCCGCTACCACTCCCCCAGGCGCGAGGCGGCACCGGCAAGGCTGTGTGGCTCAATGGCGAGTTCTGGGTGATCGGTGGCGAGACGGCAACTGGCGCGGGGGCGGCCCGGGGCGGGACGTACAACCGCGTCGATCTCTATGACCCGGTTCAGAATCGCTGGCGGCGCGGGGAGCCATTGCCGACACCACGCCACGGAGTCTTTCCGGTAACGGATGCGCGGATGGTGTGGGTTGCTGGGGGTGGCACAACCGCCGGCGGAAGCGAATCAACCCGCCTCGAGATGATCTGGCCGCGGCGGGCAACAGTTCCCTGAGGCATCGTGCTGGGGAAGCCGCTCGCCTTCCGCCACGGTCGTCGTGTTCGCTCGAAGAAGGAACCTGTCGATACCCGCTTCCCGGAGCCCCGGCTAGCCGAGAATCGTCAGGAGATCGCTGGGGGCGTCGCAGTAATAGTCGGGGGCGGCAAACTCCAGGTGAGCGCGATCAAAGGGTCCCCAGGTCACGCCTGCGGTAAATACCCCCGCTGCCCGGCCGGAGTGCACGTCGTGATGTGAGTCGCCCACAAATACGGTACTCGATGGATTGGCGCCAAGTCGCTCCAGTGCCTGCAAGACAGGTTCGGGGTCGGGCTTCGGCCGAGTGACATCGTCCGCGCCAACGATGACCTGCATCGACTCGCCGAGCCCGATCAGGTTGAGCCCGCGCTGCGCCCCGCTCCGATTCTTGCTGGTCACAAGGCCGAGCTGCCGTCCGCTCGCCTGAATGGCCCGTACCATCTCGACCACACCAGGGTACGCGCTCGCGCGGGAGTCGTGGTGCGCGAGATTGAACTCCCGATAGGTCGCCACCCAGCTCGCAATCACCGCTTGATCATCGGTCCACTGACCGAAAACCGAGTAGAGGGGTGTGCCGAGACCGGCGAGGATCTCGGTGCGGGTGAGTGGCGGGAGCGAATGTGCTGCCAGCGTGTGATGGTAGCTGTCGACGATGAGGTCGACGGAATTGAGCAGGGTTCCGTCGAGGTCGAAGAGCACGGTCTGGAAGGCAGGCATCCGGTTAACGTAGCGAAGCAACCGTGGAACGGAAGAGGATCGCGGCCGCGATTCGTGCCGCAATGGGCCCGATACGCTGGGCTGGCGGAACGATGGCACGAAGCAGGTCGCGATCAGGGAGTGTACGCCATCGCTCGAGCAACAACCTGCCACCGAGGGGTTGTGCCGTGGCCGCGAAGGCCAGCATCCGATCGAGAGTGGCCACTCCGCTGCCATCCCGGCGCCTGGCGGCCTCCCGGGCCAGGCGCTGGATTCTGGCAATGAGCGCGGACTGCTCCCGGTGAGGACATCCGTTGATACCCAGGACGGCTCGAAGCGCCGTGGTCGCCGGTTCGCGCAGTTCACTGCCTTGCAGGCTGACCGGGGTTGCCTGCCGTGCGCGTTCGAGCAGCCCTGAAATCACCGCGTCCTGGTCGGACCACTCGCCATACGCTGTCCGGGCAAGGAGTCGAACCCCGGAGCGAGATCCGCAGGAGAGTGCCACGAGCACCAGGTCAGCCGGGGCACGCGCATCGGTCACTCCAGCGACCACGGCGTGCCGGGCATCTGCAGGGAATTCGCAATCCGGACCCTCAAGAACCTCGATCCACTTCTGGGTCAGGCGGCGCTTCCGCGTGACACGATGGAGCGGCCGAAGGTGCCGTTCGATCTCGGGCGGTGGACGGCGCACGACTACCTCCACCGTGGAGTTGTGCTGACCAAATCGGAGCAGGCGGCCCTCCCGCTGATCCATTCGCATCGCGGTCCACGGCAGGTCGAGGTGCACGATTCTCCCCGCGGCCTGGAGATTGAGCCCTTCGGCGGCCACATCGGTCGCAATCAGGATGACTGGTGGCGTTCGCCGTGCATTCCATTGCCCGCGATGCGGCCCAAAGGCGTCGAGTACCACATTGCGTGGCACCCGATGTGGGCCGATTCCAGCAGCCTCGCCCGTGACCCAGGCCGTCGCATCGCCGAGTGCGCCGCGCAGCAGATGGGCTGTGGCCCGGTGGCGAGCAAAGCAGACAACCGGGACGCCATCCGTCAGGTGAACAGCGAGCTCGGCCATCCACTCGGCATCCGCGGTCGGCGCTGAGAGCGCACGTTCGATCGTCGGGAGGTCGTCGAGCAGCAGCCCCGGGTCTTCCTCACGATCGATCAGCTCCCACATTACCAGCTGTCCGAGATCGGGGCCCGCGAGTTGACGCAGCGCGGACCGCGATACCTGGCCACCGTCGCGGGCCTGCAGGAGCAAGGCACGATAACGCTTCAGCGAGGCGTGAAAGGCGGCATCGCTCGAACAGGCCGCGTCGAGGAAGACTGACCGCATCAGCCGTTGGACGCCAGGATTCTCGCTCAGCTTCAGTGTTCCGATCACCGCGATAGCAGTCGCGGCGCGGGCACAGTCTGCATCCGAAGGAGGCAGGGTGCGATCGATTCGGGGTGATCCGAGTGCCGCTGGCCGGCCCCGGATGACGAGTCGGCGAATCGCACGCGGACGATCCTCGCAGGATTCCAGGAGCCCCAGCGACGGAATGCCATCGAGTGACAGCGCATCGTCGGGCACGATCAGGCGCAACTGCTCCACGAGGTCGCGGACGCGATTTACTATCGGGGTCGCGGTGATCAGCAGCGTGCGACGCCCCACCAGGTATGGAGCCAGGTTCCGGACTCGCCTGATCCCGGGCGAGCGAAACCGGTGCGACTCATCGACGATGACCAGCGGGGGCCAGCGCGGTGGGAACGAGCCCCTGCTGAGGCGTTCGTGGGACCAGAGGCTGATCGACACTCCTGCGTCGTCCGCGACACCGCGCCATTGATCCAGCAGGATGGCCGGTGCAACGACGAGCGCCGGGGTCCGCTCGTTCAGTGCCACGGCGAGCGCAATCCAGCTCTTTCCGCTCCCGACTGGCTCGGCAAGCATCGCACCACCCCAGTGAGTCAGGGCGTAGCTCGCGCGGCGCCACGCATCGTGCTGTGACGGGTAGAGAAACGGTGGCGGAACGGCGCCGTCGCGGCCGGGTGCGAGCCTCGCATCGAGCAGCCTCAAGACGTCGCGCACGTCGACCGACTCTGCCGAGCCGCCAACGGTTGTCAGCGGCTCGGCCACATCGCCGAGCGATTCAGCGACGATGCGCGGCCAGCGGTGCGAGGAGATCACGATCAGCCTGGTCGAGGCCAAGGATCTCGGCAGTGCAATCGTCGAGGTCGGCCTGTGAGGGGATGTTGCCCGTGCCGAATTCGAGGCTGAGGAGGCGACGATCATCGGTGGCGGCGACAGGAAACGGCACGGCACCCACGGCCCTCGCGCCAAAGCGACAGGCTCCACCGGCGGCAGGTTCGGCGCCGAGTCGTGCCAGCACACGGATCCAGGTGGAATTGAGCCACGCGGTGAGCGCCAGACCGACGGAGGCAGTCGGGGTTGCGATCACATAGCAACTGTTGAGCGGAACGATGCCCGGGTCGCACACCATCGTGGCCTCGAGTCTCCGTGCGAGGTCGCCCCAGGCGACGCGGTGCGGCGCGGTGGCGGCCGTGGTGCGGAAGAGCCGCCACCAGATTCCGTCCTTCAGGTCGCTGCGACGCGAGAGCACCGCCTTGTGCGGTTCGAGGTGTCGCTCCACTTGCGCCGGGAGTGACCGCCACGGAATGCCCCTCGCATCCGCAGGCCAGAGGAGCTGGGCCCGGGGCCTGGCCTTGAAGGCTCGGACATCACGACCGCGCAGTGCCTGCCGCGACCAGGGGGCGAGAGATTCCGGGGGATTGAGGAATGCGCGGTTGGCGCCAGTCTTGAGGCCGAGCTGAACCGGATGGGCTTCGTGGAGTGGACGATGCGCCGCAAAGAGCCGGGCCGCGAGCTGCAGCACTCTTGGCGGAGCAAGCCGCCATTGCTCCTGTCCACACCAATGGTCCTGTTCCTCACACTCGGTGTCCCCCTGCAGTGCGAAGCGGACCGTGTGGCGTACGGAGGGGCGACGCCGCGAGGCGATGAGTGCGAGTGGGTAGGTTGTGGCATCGAAGCCCGCTCTCGGATCGCCCGCGAGGTCGGCGACGCGATGAATGGTGCAACTTGCCGCCAGCGCGTTCCGGCCGGCCGCGGCATAGCTCGCGGTCGCGAGCTTCGCCGGAAGCAGCAGCGCGAGCGTGCCGTTCGGTGCGAGCAACTCCCGGCTTCTCTCGAGAAACGCCACCGAGAGATCGGGCAGGTGACGCCAGCCGGTCCCGCTGGATCTCCAGGAGCGATAGCGCGCGGTGAGCGCCCGGCGGGTGGATTCCGCGAGCCGCTCGGCGCGCACCCACGGAGGGTTGCCGACCACGAGATCGAATCCGCCGTGCCGCGCCATTGCGGGAGCAAAGGCGGCACTCAATGCGAACGGTGGGGCACTCTGGTCGCGGAGAATTCGACGACGCTCCCGCCGCATATCGCGCCGCTGCTCTCTCAGCCGCGAGAGCGCGGCCACGCTCTCCCGCGGGAATCGCGTGGTGCTCCCGAACAGATCCGTCCCTCGACCGCCGGAAATGACTTCCGCGATCTCCCGCTCGATGACTGATTCACGGTCACGCATCGCGGCCACGATGCCCTGCCGCTCGAGGCGGCGGACCTCGCGCACGAGTGCTCGCTTTTCGGGGCCACGGGCGCCCGCGAGTGCACGGTGCTGTGCCGCGAGCGCCGTGATGCCATTGCCGGAGAACGGTTGCCCTGCGAGCGGGTCGAGGAGGGAATCGCCGGCGCGAATGTTGGCGTTGAGATTCGGCAGTGGCGGCACGCGCCGAGGAGGCCGGCCGCGCATCGCACGGAGCACTTCGAGCCAGAGGCGGAGCTCGGTGAGTCGGACCGCGTCAGGGTGGCGATCGACCCCGAAAAGGGATCGCGTGACCAGTGTGCGCACGCGTGCGGGATTCCGTGGACCGGGCCCGTGCAGGAGTGCCAGTGCACCCACCAGGAACGCGCCCGACCCGACGGCGGGATCGAGCACCGTCAGATCCAGCAGCGTTGCCGAGAGTTCCGGGTCGGGGTCGTGGAGGGAGCGTTCGAGGCTCGATTCGTCGCGCTCGAGTCGATGCGAGAGGTGGCAGACCAGTGCCGAACGGAGGATCGCGTCGACGAGCTCCGGAGGCGTGAAGAACGCTCCCTCGCGCTGACGCTCCGTGGGTTCCATCACTCCCTCGAAGACCCGGCCCAGGAGTTCTGGGGTCACCCGCCCATCAGCATCGCCCGCATCGAGGGTGACGTCGACGCGATCCACCAGCGCCTCGAATGCATCACGCCAGAACGCCACGGGCAGGCGCATCGGATGGAGGCGCTCGATGGCGTGCGGCTCGAACAATCCCCCATTGAGGAATGGAATCTCGCCGAAACGGAGCGCGCCGCGGGAACGAGTCGCTTGAGGGCGATTGAGTGTCCCGAAGAAGAGCGGATGCAGCAGGTGGCGCGTCGGGTCGCGCCCCGTGGCGAGGCAGTGGTCGATAGACTGTGCGAGAAATTCGCGATTGCCCGCAAGCCAGCCTTCGGCCTCCACAAACCGCAGGAAGAGCAACCTGGTGAGCTGCACCAGGGTCCAGCCGTGGCGGTCGGCGCGAGAAACACGTGCGGGCAGGAGGTCGGTTCCTCGATCGAGGAGTCCTCGCAGGAGCCTGAAGGTGGTGCGCCCGGCCGCATCGACATCGAGTGCCTCGGCAGCGGCAATCGCCTGTGCCAGCACGGTAGGCCTCGGATGACGCGTGACTCGTGCGAGGCGCGCAAGCGGCAGGGA
>JAZJZU010000044.1:26129-41285 GCA_040389605.1 Gemmatimonadota bacterium | reverse complement strand
TCGTCGAGTCGTTGCCGAGTGCCACCCACCGTAACGGGAGAAGGGTCACCACTGCGGTGGTCAACAGTCGACCAGGATCGTCGACGAGGAGAACCCCGAGGCGCCCGGCTCGTGCGAGACGTCGGGCGGCTGCGTGGCCGTCGCGGCTTGGTGCGAGCAGGCTCCACACCGGCAGCCCCGCGAGTTCGCCCACTTCCAGCAACCCTTCGGGGCCATCGACTGGCAAGGGCACCAGGCAGGCACCCCCACCGAGCCGGTGAACCAGAGCGCCGTGCCGCGTGGCCGCTGCGTGAGAGGAAGAAATGAACACGCCGGCATTCTCGCGGAATCCCGGCGTGGCGAATGGTGCACATTGTCCCGGGCTGGGGCCCGGAGACGCGAGTCAGGGGAGGGCGACCACCGTCGTACTCTGCACGACTGAGGTCTCGATACTGTTGGCGCCCATCGCCATCGTCATCTGGGTACGGTTTTCACCCGTAGCGGTGCGCACCACTCCAGCTGGAGACACCGTCAGTCGCTCGGTCCCGGTGACCTTGCCCTGCACTTCGTTGCCCATCACCGCGATCAATGTGGTACCGGTGAGAGCAGCGTCGAGGAGGAAGTCATCGCCCGACTTCCCACTCACGGTCCAGGTGGTGATCGACGCGGTATTGGTGTGCGCGGTTGATCCGTCGGTGCCCGTGGTGACCGTGGTATCGACCTTGTTGGTGTCCACCCAGGTGGTGCCGACCGTCAGCGTCCGGCCCTGGCTCGGGAACAGCATCATCATTGCCGGCAGGATCTGGCTCGTGGTCATATTGACCCCTTCGGCTCCCATCTCCTGCGGGGTCAGGCTGTTGTCGACCTTCCCATTCTTGATGAGAAAGTGAAACGCCGTGCCCGGCTTGACCTTCGTCATCGAGTCAGGAAGCATCGCCATCATTTCGCCACCATCGAACTTCCCGGAATCCACGACGACGTGTGCCATCCGGCCGCCGGTGGTGTCGGACATCGTGAGCGTCAGGAATGCCACCATACTGGTGGCGATCTCCTGGCTGCCCTGACCCACGGACGACAGGTCCATCACGATAGTGTTTTTCGATTCGAGCTTGTACTTGACGGGGGGGTCACCCGCGCCGCGAACGGGGCCGGGGAGCAGCAGGGCGAGCAGCAGGGACGGCAACAGCACGGGGGCCTCTTGGGTGCAAGGGAAGAGTGCTCGGGAACGGGAAAGTTATCGGGTCGGCGTGGAACTGGTCAGGGGCCTGCCTGTGACCCTCCGACCGCTAGTGACGCGCCGCGATCGCGCCCAGTTCCGACTGAAAGCCGTCGAGCTGCCGGGAGAGGTCATCGGCTGACGCCTCCGTGAGCGGATGGCTGTTCTGATCATCGGTCATCATCAGTGAGGCAACCAGTGCGTCGGTATAGCCCACGACCGCAAACGCGATCCCGCGGTCGATGATCGCATTGAGACGGAGGAACACCGCCACGGCACGCCGCGGGCGCATTGCAGCCACGAACGGCCCGATGTACTTGATCAGGAGCACGCGGAGCTGCTGCAGCTCCTCCACGACCTCACCGGCTGCCAGGCCACGCGAGGCCGCAGTGCGGCCATAGTGTTCCATCGCTTCCTGCCACACAGGCTTGGCTTCCCGGCGCAGGGGGCCTAGCATTTCGATCAGGGTGTCGATGATCAGGTGAAACTGTCGTTCGACGAGCTGCCGGGGGATATTGCTGGAACCGGCGCGGTCGTCGAGCCAATCGGCCCACTCGGCAACCATCGCGTCGCGGGCGTCGAGCACGGCCTTTGCGGCCGCAAGCTGAGTCGGATGGGACGATCGCAGGCGTCGTCTCCTGTAGAAGTCGTACAATCGTAACCGGAGCCGGAATGCAGCCCAACCCAATATTACCGCCTCGTCTCGGACCCGGCTCCCGCGTGGCCCTGATCGCTCCCTCAGGGCCGCTGCTTGAGCGGGACGACCGGGCCCGTGGTGCCGAACTCTGCCAGGCCCTCGGCTTCGTTCCCACCGTCGCGCCAAACGCTGGCAAGGCATACGGCTACCTCGCGGGAAGCGACGACGAGCGGCTCTCGGACCTGAACGCGGCCCTGGCCTCGCCCGTTGTCGACGCCGTCTGGTGCCTGCGCGGCGGCAACGGAATGAACCGGATTGTGGATCGGGTCGACTTCGCCGGTTTCGCGAAACACCCCAAGCCCGTCATCGGCTTCTCGGACATCACCGTGCTGCTGCTTGCCCTCTGGGCGAAGACGGGTGTGGTGACGTTCCACGGCCCGATCGCTCGCACGCCGATGCCAAACTTTCAGCGCTGGCACTTCGATCGAGTGCTCAGCAGCGTCAGTGCTGCCGGGACGCTTGGGCGCCCGGCGCCGAAGCCGGATGTGCTCGTGCCCACCGAAGGGCGGATCATTACGCTCACCGAGGGTACGGCCCGAGGGCCATTGATCGGTGGAAACCTCACCTTGCTGCAGGCGCTGATCGGCACGCCGTATTTTCCAAACCTGGATGGCGCCATCCTCTTCATCGAGGATGTCAGTGAAGATGTCTACCGGATTGACCGGATGCTCGCGCATCTTCGCGGCGTGGGCGCCCTGCAACGCGTGGCGGGGGTTGCGGTTGGTCGTTTCACCGAGATGAGCCGTGGCACGGATGGTGGTGCGCTCGGGCTCGACGAAGTGCTGCACACCTACTTCGATCCCCTGAAGGTCCCGGTCGCCGCGGGATTTCCCATCGGGCATATCGATGATCAGTGGACTCTCCCGATTGGCGTGTCGGCCGAACTCGACGCCACGCGCGGCGAGCTCACCCTGCTCGACCCCGCAGTGCGTTGAAGGCCCTGCAGCGGAATGGCCACCCCGACCCTCTCGCGCAGCACACTTCCCGGCGCTCTCGGTGACATCCTGGTCGACGTGCGGACAACCTCCCGCGCGGCAAGGCTTCCTGCGATCCTGATCGCACACGGCTTCAAGGGGTTCAAGGATTACGCGTTCTTCCCGCCATTCGCCGAACGCCTCGCGCGGGCAGGTTTTGTTGCAGTCACGGCGTCGGTCAGCGGCTCTGGTGTGGATGACGAGGGGAACTTTTCGCGTCTCGAACGGTTTGCACGCAACACCTACTCCCGGGAGCTCGATGACCTGGGCAGTGTGACGCGCGCCCTGCTGTCAGGTGAACTCGGCGTCGAGCCGCCGACCTCGCTCGGTGTGGTCGGCCATTCGCGTGGAGGCGGGATGGTGCTTGCGCTCGCGCGCGAGACGCCAGCTATCAGGTCGGTGGTCACCTGGGCCGCGATCAGTCGAGCTCGGCGGCACAGTGATGCGGAGCTCGACGCCTGGCGAGCGTCCGGCAGCATTCAGGTCCTGCACCAGCGCCTCCGGATTCAGCTGCCACTCAACTATGAAGTGGCCGAAGATTGCCTCCGCAACGAGCACGGCCGCCTCGATATTCGCGAGGCTGCGCGCACTCTGGGTCGTCCGTGGCTGCAGGTACACGGGACGGGCGATACCTCAGTCCGGTTTGACGAGGCCGAGGCGCTTGCCGCGGTGGCCGGACCGGGGCACGAAACCCTCTTCCTTCCGGACGCCGATCATACCTTCGGCACCAGGCACCCGTGGGCAGGTTCCACTCCGGATTTCGACCGGGTAGCCGATGCCACCGTGGCATTCCTGTCGCGAACGCTGGCATGAACAGGTGCAGGGCGCAGTGAGCAGACTCGACACGCTCATCACGCAACTTCGAAGCTATGCACCGCTGCGCGCCGACGAGCCGGGAAGGCCGGAGGCGGCAGTCGCACTCTTGCTCGTCAAGCACCCGGACCGCCTCCTGCTCATTCGCCGGACAGAACGCACTGGCGATCCCTGGTCGGGACAGTGGGCGCTTCCCGGTGGCCGCCGCGACGTGGCCGACGGCGACCTGCTCGACACCGCCATTCGCGAGACCTGGGAAGAAACCGGTGTCCGGCTCGAGTCCTCCGAACACATTGCGACGCTCGACGACCTGGCCCCTCGGACCCGGGTACTTCCACCGATCCTGGTCCGGCCGTTTGTCTTCCATCTCGACGTGGTGCCACGCCCGGGATTGAGCGCCGAAGTGGCCGAGGCTCGCTGGGTGGAACTCGCGTATCTCGCCACCCCGGGAGTGTTCCGGTCGAACGCGATCGTGGTGGGAGGAGGCGAGCGGAAGGTGGAGGGCTACCACCTTCCCGAGGGGTTCCTGTGGGGTATGACCGAGCGGATCGTGACCCCCATCCTGCTGCGGTGGAAGGAGTTGGGCGAAACGGAGGATTGACTTTCGGCCCGGCCACACCAATTGTTAGGTGTGACTAAAGAACCAGCGCTCGACCTCACCCGCTCGGTCGAAGACTATCTCAAGGCCATTTTCACCCTTTCCGAGACCGGTCAACCGGCCTCCACCACGGGCATTGCCGACGCACTCGCGGTCGCGGCTCCATCGGTGAGCGGAATGGTGAAGCGGCTGGCCGAGTCCGGTCTGGTGGAGCACCTCCCCTACAAGGGCGTCACGCTCACGCGCGAGGGTCGCCGCGCGGCGCTGAGGATGTTGCGTCGCCATCGGCTGATCGAGACCTACCTCGTGAGCGCACTGGGCTACACCTGGGACACAGTGCACGACGAGGCGGAGCAGCTGGAGCACGCGGTGTCCGATGACCTGATCGAGCGGATGGCTGCCGCCCTCGGAGATCCGCGAGTCGATCCGCACGGCGATCCGATCCCTACTGCGGACGGCGCGATGCCGGCGAGCGTGGATGTTCCACTTCCCGATGTGCTCGTGGGCGAGACGGTCACGATCTCGAGGGTGAATTCCGACTCGCCCGAACGCCTGCGCTGGCTCGCTGAGGCGGGGCTCGTGCCGGGTGTCGATGTCACTGTGAACGAGGTGCACCCCTTCGCGGGGCCGATCATCCTCGTGGTCGGTGACGAGCAGCGCGTGGTCGGACGGGAGCTTGCTCGACAGGTACACTGCGCCCGCCGCGGTGCTGCCCGATGAGCACCAGGCCACCACTCTCGCCCGAACTTCCGACCACCGGCGGTCCCGGGGGCTGGAGATTTCCGCGTACGATGCCCTCCCTCCCCGAGGCATTTCGCTCGGTGAAGGTGCCGGTAAACGGTCCGTGGTGGCGGAAGGCGCTCGCATTCGCGGGACCGGGGTATATGGTGGCAGTGGGATATATGGACCCGGGCAACTGGGCCACCGATCTCGCGGGTGGGGCGTCGTTCGGCTACGCGCTGCTCAGCGTGATCCTGATTTCGAACCTGATGGCGATCCTGCTGCAGATTCTCGCGGTGAAGCTCGGGGTCGTGACGGGCCGCGATCTCGCCCAGGCCTGTCGTGACCACTATTCCCGTCCGGTGTCCTTCCTGCTCTGGGTACTCTGCGAAATCGCCATCGCCGCCTGTGACCTCGCCGAAGTGATCGGCTCGGCCATCGCCCTGAACCTGTTGTTCGGCATTCCACTGCTCTGGGGCGTGATCCTCACGGCACTCGACGTGCTGCTGATCCTGGCGCTGCAGCGTCGCGGTTTCCGCTGGCTTGAAGCACTCGTCATCGTGCTGCTCGCGACGGTGGCACTCTGTTTTGCGGCCGAAATGGTGTTCTCGCGTCCGTCGCTCAACGGCGTCCTGAGCGGGCTGATCCCGACGGCGCAGGTCGTCACCAATCCCGCAATGTTGTACATCGCGCTCGGCATCCTCGGTGCGACCGTGATGCCACACAACCTGTATCTCCATTCGGCAGTGGTGCAGACGCGCGAGATCGACGACACCCCGGAAGCCAGGCGCCAGGCGATCCGCTACGGCGCGATCGACTCCACCGTGGCGCTGTTCCTGGCATTTCTCGTGAATGCCGCGATCCTGATTCTCTCCGCCGCGACCTTCCACGGCAACGGTCACGAGGGTGTCGCCGATATTGCCGACGCCTACGAGCTGCTCACGCCGCTGCTGGGTACGTCGCTCGCGAGCACCCTGTTTGCCGTGGCACTGCTTGCCTCCGGCCAGAATTCCACGATCACGGGCACCCTCGCCGGGCAGATCGTGATGGAAGGATTCCTGGATATCCGCCTGCCACCGTGGTTGCGCCGGCTGATTACGCGACTGATCGCGATCGTCCCGGCGGTGATCGTGACTGCGCTCTATGGCGAGAAGGGGATTGGCGCGTTGCTGATCCTCTCGCAGGTGATTCTCTCGCTGCAACTCTCCTTCGCGGTCATTCCGCTCGTGCTCTTTACCTCATCGCGCGCCAAGATGGGCGAGTTCGCCAACCATCCGCTCACCGTGGTGATCGCCGTGGTGGTTGCGGTCGTGATCGCGGGACTGAACGCGTACCTTCTCTACGGGACGGCAATGCAATGGCTGGCGTGATGCGAACCCTGTGGGTGTGACCCTTGCTCCTGGGAGCGGCAGCGCTTCCCGCGCAGGTTGCGCCGCTTGTGACGGACCGTCCCGATTTCACGGAGTCGAGCACCCTCGTGCCTCGCGGGGCGGTGCAGCTCGAAGCGGGCCTGACCGTGAGCCAGCCGAACCGGACGAGTGGTGCTGGTCGCAGCACGACCTGGCCTGAACTGCTCGTGCGATACGGACTCGCCTCACGACTGGAACTGCGCGTGGCGCAATCACTGGTCACCAGTTCTCCCGCAGAGGGCGCGGGTGGCGCGTCCACTACCGGGGCGAGTGATCTCTATGTCGGGGTCAAGCTCGGACTCGGGGCCCAGCGCGGCGCTCGTCCCGAGTTCGCGGCGCTGGTGCAGGCCACGCTCCCGACCGGGGCGGAGGCATTCACCGACAATTCCACGCTCCCGGGTGCGGCACTTCTCGCGGGGTGGACCCTTTCACCCAAGTGGTCCCTGGCACTCGGCATTCAGGCCAATCGCGTGACCGGTGATGCGTGGGAGGTGGCACCATCGGCATCGGTCGGGCGCACTCTCACATCCCGGCTCAAGGCCTACGGCGAGTTCTATTCGCTGCTGCCGGTCCTGAACGAATCGGGTGCGACCGCCCAGCACTACCTCAACGGCGGACTCGCCTTGCTGCTCTCTGATCGTGTGCAGGTGGATGCCCGGGTCGGGGCCGGTCTCGGGGGAGTCGCCGACCGCTCCTTCATCGGATTTGGAGTGGCCATCCGACCCTGATTGCGGAGGCTTGCAGGGTACCTTCCATCCGTGCACCGCATCGTCATCGCCCTCGGCCTGCTCCTTCCTGCGCACCTCACAGCGCAGGCGCTCGACATTGCGGTGGAGCGTCGATTCGCCGAGGTCGCTCACCTGCGCGTGGGCGACACCGTCTGGGTGGCGCCAACCGCCGATGCTCCCGAGCATCTGGCTCGAGTCGCCGCGATCATCGAGCCCGCGGCCGACCCGGCGACGATCATGCGGCGGGATTATCGAGTGCGGTTGCATCTCCCCGATCTCGCTGCGTTGCTGGGGCAACCCGACCGCGTCGACCGGTTCGCCGTGGCGCTCGCTCCCGGCATCGGCATCGACAGTACGGTCGATCGACTCAATCGCGTCGCATTCGGCTACGAGGCGTTCCCGTCGAGCGCCATCGCGTCGCAATCCTCCACGACCTTCCTGGTCGTTTCGCGCTTTCACCGCGCGATCGCGTTCATCTCGGTGCTCGCAAGCGCGATCTTCCTGCTCTGCCTGATGGTCCTCAAGGTCGAGGCGCGTCGTCAGGATGTCGCGGTGCTGCGCTTCATCGGGATCTCGCGCCGCACCATCTTCCGCTCGCTGATGATTGAATCGACGCTGATTGCCGTGGCCGGTGCCCTGGTCGGGACCTTGCTGGCTGCCGCGGCGAGCGGCGCAGTGAACTGGTACTACCAGGGCAGCTTCTCGACCTCGCTGGTGTTCTCGCTGCTCCAGGGCCGCACGGTGCTGTTCGCCATTCTCCTGTCGATCGTGCTGGGACTCGCTGCCGGGGCGCTCGCATCCTGGAGACTGGTGCGCACTGACCCGCTCGTGCTGTGGCGGCGGGCGGGATGAACTGGCTCTGGGCCGTCCGCGACCTGCTGCGACATCCGGTGCGCAGCCTGCTCGCGCTCCTGGGAATCGCCGTTGCCTCGGCCCTGCTGCTCGATATGGTGCTGTTGAGTGGCGGCATCGAGCGTTCCTTCGAAAAACTGCTGCTGAGCCGTGGCTATCAGGTGCGCGTGAGTCCGAAGGGGACCCTGCCATTCGACAGCGAGGCGAGTTTTGGCAGCGCGCGCAGCATTCTTGAGCAGATTCGCGCCACGCCCGGCGTGGTGCAGGCCGGCCCGATTCTCGGAGCCTCGCTCTTTGCGAGGCGCGACACTCTGCTCGTTCCACTCGTCGCCTACGGTATCGACCCGACGGCGCAGGGGATCTATGTCGTGGAGGAGGGTGGGGATCTCCCGCCAGGCGACACGACGCACGTGCTGCTGGGTGCCCCGGCCGCACGCCGCCTGGGTGCCAGGCTCGGCGATTCGGTGACACTGGTTGGTCGGCTCGATCCGCAGGTCGTGGCGCCAGCGCGCTCCGTGCGGCTCGCCGTGCGCGGTATCGTGCATTTCCTCTACGATGCGCGCGACCAGCCCTCCATTGCCGTGACCTGGCCTCTCCTGCAAGGCATCGAGGGCTCGCGCGGCGCCGATCGCGCATCGGTGATGGTGGTGCGTGTTGCCGACGAGGCCGACACGGGAACGGTGGTCCGGCAACTGCGCCGGGAGCTCCCCACGCTTGGCATCAATACGGTCGGTGACCTGGTCGCGAAGTTTCGTGAACGACTGGCATACTTTCGCCAGCTCTCGTTCATTCTCGGGTCCATCGCGCTCGTGGTGACGGTGCTGCTGGTCGGAACGCTGCTCGCCATCACGGTGAATGAACGCATCGGAGAAATCGCCACGATGCGTGCGATCGGGATCAGCCGTGCGGCCGTCGTCCGTCAGGTCATTGTCCAGGGAATGACACTGGTGGTGCCGGGCGGGGTGCTCGGGATTGTGCTCGGGCTTGGCGCCGCGCGCTGGCTCGATGCCATTCTCACCTCGTTCCCCGGCCTTCCCGCGGCCATCTCGTTCTTCGTGGCGGAGCCGAGGCAGCTTCTCGTCGCCGCCCTCACGCTGCTGGTGACGGGACTGGTGGCGGGAATTCTTCCTGCCTGGCGCGCCGCCAGTGCTCCCATTGCCGCCACTCTCCGGAGCGATGCCACGTGACCGCCGTTCTTTCGGCACAGCAGCTCGAAAAGCGCTACCCCCTGCACGGCCAGGAGGTGGCGGCGCTCCGCGGCGTCTCGCTGGAAGTCGCTGCCGGTGAATACGTCGCGATCGTGGGGCCTTCGGGTTCGGGAAAGTCCACGCTCCTGACCCTGCTCGGGGGGCTCGACGCCCCAAGCGCGGGCGATGTCGCGATTCTCGGCACGTCGCTCACGAGCCTCAATGATCGACAACTCACTCGCCTGCGACTCGAGCGCATCGGCTTCGTGTTCCAGCGGTTTCACCTGCTCGCCGTCCTCACGGCGCGAGAGAATGTCGAGCTGCCCCTCGCGGAACGCGGCGTTGCTCCTGCCGTGCGACGCGCCCGGGCCAATGAGCTGCTCGCGTATGTCGGGCTCTCCGAGCGCGCGAATCACCGGGCCACGCAACTGTCTGGCGGCGAGATGCAACGTGTGGCCATCGCGCGTGCGCTGGCCAACGACCCGGCCATCATCCTGGCCGACGAGCCAACCGGTGAGCTCGATGTCGCGACGGGGAGAGAGATCCTCGCACTGTTTCGCCGCCTGCACCGCGACGGGACTACGGTCGTGGTCGTGACGCACGACGATCATCTCGCGGCCGAGGCAGGTCGAGTGATCCGGATGCTCGACGGACGGATCGTCGACTGATGCTCTGGACGCTCGCCGTGAGGCACCTGCTGGTTCGCCCGGGGCGAGCCCTCGTGCTGCTGCTCGGCTTCGCGCTCGGCGTGGGCGTAATGATCGTGCTGCTCTCGGTCGGTGATGCGATGCTGGAGCAGTCGCGCGACATCGCCCTCGTGGGTGGTGGCGACCTCACCGTGCTTCCCGAGGGCGTCGATGTGGAGGCGCTGCGCACGGGCGGGATGACGGGAATGTTTTTCGGCATTGACCGGGCGCGATTTGTGACTCGCCAGCTGCTCGGTGGGCCGAGGCAGGCTGGGGTGGTCCGCGCCGTCTCGCCGGTGCTGGAGCAGAAGCTGATGGTGATCCGCACGCGCGACAGCGCCTGGACCGTTCGCGCAGGCGGGGAACTGCCCGGTGCGGCGGCCCGGGTTGGTGCGGCGGCGCGCGTGCTCGAGGGGGAGTGGCGCGACACCCCGCAGGACGCCAACTGGATTGCTCCGGGGCCACAGTCCCTGTACGACGAACTGGATCATTTCCATCGCCCGGCAACGCGGGACAGTACCTGGGCCGAATGGCACTACTTCAACGTGGTGATTGGCCCGAGGGAGTGGTGGTACGTCACCTTCCTGGTTGCGGGTGATGTGCTCGGCGACCGATGGGGCGGGCAATTGCTGCTCACGCACCGGCGGCCCGATGGCACCCACCGGCGGTTTGTGACGACAGTGCCAGCGGCGCGCGTCGCGCTCGATACCACGGCCGCGGATCTTTCGCTCGGCGCCAGCACGGTCCGGCAACGGGACGGACGGTATCGCGTGGTCGGAGAAGGGGATGGCGTGCGCTTCGATTTCACCCTGACCCCGGCGCCCCGTCAATACTTCCCACCCGTCGAGCTCCGCGACGACCAGCTCAGGTCGGGGTATGTCGTTCCGGCCCTCGTCGGGGATGCGTCGGGTCGGTTCTGCGACGGGAGCAGTTGCCGGGATTTTGTTGACGCCCCGGCGTATCACGACCACAACTGGGGCACCTGGCGCGACGTGACGTGGGTGTGGGGTAGCGGGCGCGGCTCGCGGCTCGCCCTGCTCTACGGCGGTGTGATGCAGGGTGACGACGGTGGGGGTTCGGCACCGCTGTTCCTGACCCTGGTCGATTCGCTCGGGGTTCGGCAGGTCTATCGATTCGCGGCCGTGACCCGGATCGGGGGGAGTCCGATTCCGGGTCGTCCCGGCGTTCTGGCGCCCGATTCGCTGCGGATCCTGGCCACCCGCCGGCTCGATACGGTCCGGGTCGCGGTGGCGATCGAGGCCGCCGACGCAACGCCATCCGGGGGCATACGCATCCAACAATGGTTCCTCCAGATGCGCGGCCGCTGGTCGCTGACGGGCCGGGCCGCCGGCGTTCCCGTTGCCGACAGCGGTGCCGGATTCTTCGAGGTCTGGCAGCCCCGCTGAGGCGGTGTGGGCGTCGCGGCTTACGGGAGGCCGCGGACGGCTTAGTTTTCACTGACTCCCGATCAGGACTCCTTACCGCCCATGCCCGAAATCCTCGAGCGCCTTCGTTCGGCGCTGCGTGAGACCTACGCGGTCGAGCAGCAAGTCGGTGAAGGCGGGATGGCGACGGTCTTCCTCGCCGAAGACCTGAAGCATCACCGCAAGGTCGCCATCAAGGTGCTCCGGCCAGAACTCTCGGCCACCCTCGGAGCCGAGCGCTTCCTGCGCGAGATCGAGATGGCGGCCCGGCTCCAGCACCCTCATATCGTTCCGGTCTACGACTCCGGCGCCGCCGACGGCCTGCTCTACTACGTGATGCCGTACGTGGAAGGCGAGTCGTTGCGCGACCTGCTCAAGCGTTCCGGACCGGTACCGCTTGCGCGGGCCGCGGTGATCGTGGCGGAGGCCGCGAGTGGCCTTGCCTATGCTCACGCGCAGGGCATCGTGCATCGCGATGTGAAACCCGAGAACATCATGCTTTCGGGCGGGCACGCCGTGGTGACCGATTTCGGGATCGCACGGGCCGTCGACGCCTCGCGCTCTGACGGCAACCTCACCGGCTCGGGAATGGCCATCGGGACCCCGGCCTATATGAGCCCGGAGCAGGCCACGGCCGATGTGGTCGACGCGCGCAGCGACCAGTACGCGCTCGCCTGCGTCTTCTACGAAATGGTCACCGGAAAGCAGGCGTTTTCCGGCAGCACCATGCAGGCAATGCTCACCTCGATGCTCACCGGTCCGCGTCCGAAGCTCTCGACGGTGATGCGCGAGACGCCCGTGGCAGTCGATCTCGCGACGCAGCGAGCGCTCGACACCGACCCGTCGAAACGTTTTCCAAGCATCCTGGCCTTCTCCGAAGCGGTGGCCCAGGAGAGCACTGGCGCGGCCGCGGCCACGCGCGAGAGTCGTCGCTGGAAGCGGGTGGCAATCCTCCTCCCGGGAGCGATGGCCGTTCTCGTCGCAGTCTGGTTCATCTTCGCGAAGCCTTCCCAGGTGGTTCCGGGAGCCGAGTCGATTGCCGTGGTGCCGTTCACGACGAGCGGTGCGGCGGCCTCGGGGCTGGGCGAAGGGATGGTCGACCTGATGGCCAGCAACCTCGACGGCGTCGGCGGCATTCAGACAATCGAGCCGCGGACCGTCATTCGCGAGTGGCGCCACCGGGTGAAGGACAGCGACGGCGATCGCGAGGACGCGATCGCAGTGGCCCGCTCGGTGAAGGCCGCGTCGGTCCTCACGGGTAGCGTGGTGGCGACCGGCAATCGGGCCCGGCTCACCGCCGAACTGTTTGACCTTCAGGGAAAGTCGCTGGCACGCGCCCAGCTCGATGGCTCCGCGGATTCCATCCTCGCCCTGGCGGATGGTCTCGCGCTCGGTGTGCTGCGCGATATCTGGCGCTCCAAGGAGCCGCTGCCGTCGGCGAACACCAGCGGCATTGTGTCGTCGTCGATGGCCGCCATCCGGGCGTACCTGCAGGGAGAGCGGTACCACCGTCGCGGGCAATGGGATTCAGCGCAGGTCGCATTCGAAGAGGCCGTGGCCGCCGATTCAACATTCGCCCTCGCGTGGTACAAGCTCGCGAACACGCTCGGCTGGTCGGGGAGCTATCTCTCGACTGCCGCACAGCGCGCGAGCGCCAATGCCGTGAAGTATTCCGGCGCGCTCTCTCCACGACTGCGCACCATCTTCGCGGCGTCGAGTCTCTTTCAGCAGGGCGATCCCTCGGCGGCCGATTCGATGCGGGTCTACCTGCAGAAATTTCCGAATGATGCTGACGCGTGGTATCTGCTCGGCGAATCGCAGTATCACTCCAACGGCTACCGCCCGATGCCGCCCGAGGCGCTGCGGGAACCGTTCGACCGCGTGCTCGCGCTCGACTCGTCGCTGACCCCGGCTGCGATCCATCCGATGGAGCTGGCACTCGGTCAGCGCGACACTGTCGCGATCAGGCGCTACACTGCGGTGTTCCGCGCGGCCGACGCAACTGCCGAACTGGCGCAGGTCGACGCGGCACGGGATGTGATGAATGGCGATCGCAGCGGGTTCGCGCGGATCGTGCAGGGCCCGGTGAGCGGGTCGGGACTCGGACGCGCCGCATTGAACGCCGTCATTCGCGATCCCCATTCCAACGGCGACTCGCTCGCCCTCTTCGGTCGTGCGGTGGCGGCCGTTCCGGTGACCGGCGGATTGAAGCTGCAGTTCGTCTCGCTGCGCGCACTCCTCGACGAGAGCATCGGGCGGGTCGACAGCAGCGGGGCGGCTCCCGTGATCGACTCGCTCCGCAAGGCGGGCGAGATGCAGTCGGCCTCCACGATTTCACTGACGCCGTTCTATGCCGGGTTTGCCGATTCGGGAATGATGCGAAGGGTCGAGGAGAACCTCGCCCGGGCACCGTCGAATATGTACGTCAATTTCATCCGGGCGATGGCGGCGCTCGATGTCGGGCAGGTGCCGCGCGCGGCCACGCTGATCCAGCAGGGGCTGGCGAGCGGGGGCGACACGATCCCGCGCTGGCTGCGCGGCGCCTACGTCGCGCTCGACGGCCTCCGTCTGGTTGCGTCGGGTGATACCACGCGTGGAATCAGCAAGGCCGATTCCGGATTGCGGATCGCCGGTGGGATGCAGATCTCCGGATTCACGACCCCGGTTCAGCTTCGCTACGCATTGCTCCTCGCGGGCCGACCGGCGTCGCGCCGCGACGGGATCGAGCGACTCCGGTACGGGTTCGAGCAGGCGCCCGAGGTGCTCCCGATCTCGATGTATTACCTGGGAAAGGCCTACGAGGCCGATGGGCAACTGGCCGAGGCAGCAGCATCGTACGGGCAGTTTGTCCGGCTCTGGAACCACCCCGCGCCGCAGCTGAGCGCATTGCAGCGAGAGGCCAAGGACGCGCTGGTCCGGCTCACGGCGGAGGGTGTGAAGAGCGAGAACTAGCGGCGCTCAAGCTGCGCCGCGTGTCGCTCCCCGTGCGTGGCCGCCAGCAGGAACCATTGCCCCACATCGAGGTTTCCCATCAGCGGGTGAGGCGCGTGGTGTGCGTCCCACACGACATCGAGCGACCGGGCGAGATCGAGCGTTGCCGTGCGGCGCTCCCGGAAGAAACGCAGTGCCTCGTCGAGACTCGCGAAGCGCCCCTTGGGGTGCACCTGCTCCGGTGCGTTGAGCGGACGGGTCACGACCCCGGCTGACGCGATCATCGCGTCCTTCTCGCGGGAGCGCGCGTCGCCCGGGGGAAGGCCGGCCGCCGCGGCGATCGCCCGGTGTACACCTCGCTCGACCACGGCGAGGTGCTCCATTATCTCGAGGGGCGACCAGGTATCCGGCGACGGTCGCGTCATCGCCGTGGCGGGGTCGAGGTGGGCCACCACTCGCTCGATATGGCGGAGGTTCGCTTCGAGCGCCGCGACCACGGCGCCACGTTCTGTCACCGACATCCAGGGCTCCTTCGCGGGATGCTCAAATCTACCTGTGAGAGTGTAGCTTCAGATATGACCGCCGATTCGAGCCTGGACGATGCCGAAATGCGCCGCGTCGCCCGCCAACTAACCGATGATTTTGCCGCGGGCTGGACCCGCACCCGGGTCGACCTGATGCTGGCCGGCTTCGCCGAGGATGCGGTGCTGGTGGAGACGCCATTCTCGACCCCGCTCAAGGGACTCGAAGCCATCCGGGCCTGGGCGAGTGACATTCCGTACCACCAGTCCGAAGTGACCTTCTCGACCGGCGAGATCTTTCTTGCCGGGCCCTGGTTCTCGACCGAGTTCAAGCTGGTGTTCCGGCGTCGGAAGAGCGGCGCCTGGGTGGAGGCTCGAGGTGCGCTCTTCGCCGAGACGTCGGACGGGAAAATCACCGAAA
>JAZJZU010000044.1:0-26119 GCA_040389605.1 Gemmatimonadota bacterium | reverse complement strand
TGGCATCGCTGGAACGGAGGCCGCGAGACGTCGCTGCCCTGACCCACCGTCCCATCTGTGTCCCCGGGTGTCCTCCCTGTCGGACACCCCGCTCCCCGGTGGACTGCTAAGTCCTTATGTGACAAGGGCATTGACGTGGCACGGAACTGGAACGTGCTAGTGGGGTCCCAGCCGTGTTCCCTGTCCGTTGGAGTTGGAGGATTCGATGATCACCGTGCTCGCAGCCCTGCTTGCCGCAGCACCCCCCAGCAACAGTCACCTGATCGACGATCGGCCGCCCACCCCGGTGGTGGCGGCTTCGGTACGCATCACCCTGAACGGCGGCGACTACGAGCCGGGGGGTCGCGTCCGCGTCCAGGTCGAGCCATCGCAGGATGGTTACCTGGTGGTGTTCCGGGTCGATGGAGACGGCCGGGTGCGGGTGCTCTTTCCGCTGGATCCCGATCTTGACGCGTTCGTGAAGGGGGGCAAGCGCTACGAGCTCCGCGGGCGCGGTGAGCGGGAGACGTTCCTCGCCGATGATCGTGGCGGGAACGGGCTGATCTACGCCGCCCTTTCGAATGGTCCGCTGTCGTTCGGCCAGTATGCCGTGAACGAGCACTGGGACTACGAGGCCCTCCGGCTTCGCGATGAGCAGAGTGACCCCGAAGTGGATCTTGGGGACATCGTGCGGCGGATGGCGGGCGATGGTCGATTCGGCTACGACGTGGCCGGGTACCGGGTGCACGATGTACGCACCATTGCCAGCGGCGGTCGTGGCTACAACGATCCGTTCTACGATCCCTACTGGAGCTGTCTCTCCTGCGGCTGGGGATACGGCCCTGGTGCAACGGTGCGGATCGGCATCGGATCGCGCTGGAATTCGTGGTACGGCTACAACGATCCCTGGTACTACGACCCGTGGTATTACGACCCGTTCGCGTACGACGCGTACTATGGCTACTACGGCTACCCGTCTGCGGGCGGATGGTGGCGGTATCCGGGTCAGTATCGTCCGATCACCGTGGTGAACCTGCCGCGGCCACGGCCAGAGACGCCGAACACGCCCTACGGAATCCGGGCGCGTTCCCGCCCGATTCGTCCCGGCAGCGGCGCCTTCGCGCCCGACCTGACGCGGTCGATGCGCCCCGATGGTCGGTCGGTGGTTTCGAACGGCTCACCAGGTGGAAACCGGCCCACGCAGGATGGCCGCAGCCGGTCGCGTGATACCGGAATCGACCGTGGGCGCGGGAATGTCGGCGATGAGCGTCGTTCGTCTCCGCCGCCGCCTCCGCCGACGCAACCCTCGGGTCGCACCACGCAGTCGCCGCCCCCGAGTTCGGGAAACAGCGGCGGGAGCGACAGCCGGGCGCGGCGTCGGCCGGAACTCTCGGTGGACGTGACGCCGCGCACCTTCGAGGCTCCCGTGGAACGACGCCAGACCCAGGTGTCGCAGCCGATCTTCCGTGAGCCGCGCCGTGAGCCCACGATCGAGCGGAGCCGGCCCGATCCGATCCAGTCGCGACCGGTCTACCGGGAGCCACCGCGAGTGGAGCGGTCGAGTCCGCCACCGTCGCCTCCGCGGGTCGAGCGCACTTCCTCGCCACCACCGCCCCCGGCATCGAGCGGCGGCGATGGCCGGGCGCGACGTCGCCCGGGCTGAATCACCGCAGTGCGCATCAACCAACGAACGAGGGCTCCGCGATCCGCGGAGCCCTCGTTTCGCTGGACGTTTGCAGCGGCTACTTCTGCCTGCTTCGCGCGTAGTCGGTTCCCCATTCCATCAGTTCGGCACTTCGCAGGCCGATGCGCATTGCCGTATCGACTGCGTCCTGCTCCGTCATTCCCTGATCGAGGATGAGATACGGGATGAGGGCCCCGGCGGTACGGTTGCCGCTCGCGCAGTGGAGCAGGGTGGGCTGGCCAGCGTTGGCCCGGAGGGTTGCGAGGAGCTGGTCGAGCACTTCGCTCGAGAGCGCACCCTGGGCAACCGGGAAGTTGTGGTATGACATCCCGAGTTCCCTGGTAATGGCCGGTTCGTCGAACGGCCGCCGTTCCATCGGGTCCCGGATATCGATGACCGTGCGGATCCCGGCTGCGTGCGCCTCGGCAAATTGCGCGGCACTGGGCTGGCCGGAGGTCACGAGCCAGGGCAGGGGAAGGGCGGCGTTCGGTATGCCGGTCAGTGCATCGAGGAGTGACATCGGACTCTCGGCGAGGGTGATGCGGGAATATAGACCGCCTTCCGGGTATCTTTGAGAATGTCCGCGATCACCGTGGCACTCTGTCAATTCCGGCCGACCAAGGGGTCGCCGTCCGCGAACCTCGACCGGATCGAGCAGCTTTTCCGCACGATCGCCGCCGCACCGGAACCCCCGGACGTCATTTGCCTGCCCGAAACGATCCTCACGGGATACTTCCTCGAGGGGGGCGTTCGCGAACACGCGCTCACGGCCGAGGCGCTCTTTGCCGAGCTCGCGCATCGACACGCCCGGGCGGGAGCACCTCCGGTCGAGCTGACACTCGGCTTCTACGAGCGGTGGAACGACCGGCTGCACAACTCCGCGATCTGGGTCGCACTGGGCGGCAGCGACGCAGGGGTGCGGCACGTGCACCGGAAGATCTTCCTGCCGACCTACGGCGTATTCGATGAGGAGCGCTTTGTTGAAGGGGGCCGTGAGGTTCGCGCGTTTCCCACGCGCTTCGGTCGTGCCGCGATGCTGGTGTGCGAGGACGCCTGGCATTCCCTCACGGCCACGATTGCGGCCGTGGACGGCGCCCAGCTGATTGCGGTGGTGGCCGCGAGCCCTGCGCGCGGCATCGCGCCCGACGAACTCCAGCCGGGCCAGCCGGGTTCACTCGCGCGCTGGGAACTGCTTGCGCGGGACATTGCCGGCGAGCACGGGGTGTTCGTCACCCTGACGCAGCTCGTGGGTTTCGAGGGAGGAAAGAATTTTCCTGGCGGCTCGGTGATCGCCGGGCCCGATGGAGACATTCTCGCGCGGGCGGCACTCTTCGAGGATGCCGTGGTGCAGCACACCATCGACCTCGAGGAAGTCGCGCGGGTTCGTGCGAGCTCGCCATTGCTGGCCGATCTCGAGATTCGCCTGCCTCACCTGATCGAATCGCTCGATCGGGCACGCGTCGGCTCACTCTCCGGGCGTCCGGAAGGTGTTGCGCCGGCTCAACTCGCGACTCGAAACGTGGATGGTGGTCGGCGCACGCCGCGCGCCCCCGTCTCCCGGCTCGAAATCGATCCCGAGCTGACGCGACGCTGGCTGGTAGCATTCCTGCGAGATGAAGTGACGCGGCGCCGCGGGTTCACCCGCGGAATCGTCGGGCTGTCGGGTGGCGTCGACAGCGCGGTCGTGGCAGCGCTCGCGGCCGAAGCGCTGGGCCCCGAAAATGTGGTGGCCGTCCGGATGCCATACCGCACCTCGAGCCCGGACTCGCTTGCCCACGCACAGCTGGTGATCGATGCCCTCGGCATCCGCGAACGCACGGTCGACATCACGGCCGCCGTCGATGGCTACGCTGCCGCGAGCGGCACCACGCCCACGCCCGCGCGCCTCGGCAATGTGATGGCGCGCACCCGGATGCTCACGCTCTTCGATCTCTCGGCAGCCGAGAACGCCCTGCCGCTGGGCACCGGGAACAAGAGCGAACGATTGCTCGGCTACTTCACCTGGCACGCGGACGATGCCCCGCCGGTGAACCCGATCGGCGATCTCTTCAAGACCCAGGTGTGGGCGCTCGCGCGGCACTTGGGAGTTCCTGCCGCAATCGTTGACAAGCCCGCCAGCGCCGACCTGGTGCAGGGCCAGACCGATGAATCGGACTTCGGCATCAGCTACGCGCGGGCCGACGCGATTCTCGACCTTCTGCTGCAGGGCTATGGTGAAGCAGCGATTGGCTCGGCGGGCTTCACCGTCGCCGAGCAGGCGCTGGTCCGTTCCCGCCTCGACTCCACGCACTGGAAGCGCAAGCTGCCGAGTGTGGCAATGCTGAGCCAGACGGCCATTGGCGAGTACTACCTCCGACCGGTGGACTACTGATGTCGCTCCCCGAAAGTCGCCCGATGTCGTATTCGCGAGGCGAGATCTCGACGCTCGTGATGCCCCATATGTCGAACATCCTCGGCGACCTCTTCGGTGGCAACCTGATGGCGATGGTCGATCAGGCCGCCGCGATCGCCGCGATCCGCCACGGTGGTTCCCGCGCCGTCACGGCGTCGATTCACAAGGTGGACTTCCGGGAGCGGATTCCGATCGGATCACTGGTCACCTGCCGTGCCACAGTGGACTATGTCGGTCGTTCGTCGATGGACATCACGGTCGAGGTATTCTCGGAGACGCCGAGCACCGGGGAACGCCGGAACACGCATACCGCGCACGTGGTGTTCGTGGCGATCGATGAATACGGGCGTCCCACGCCGGTGCCCCGGCTGATTCCGGAGACCGGCGAAGAGAAGGCGAGATACGCCGCGGCCGAGCGGTATCGAGAGGAGCATCACAGGAAGTGAACGAAATCCGGGTCGTGCTGGTGCTCAGTGGAGGAGGGGCGAAGGCCGCTGCACATCTCGGTGCTGCCCGTGCCCTCCAGGAGGCCGGTATCACGCCGGTGCACATCGTGGGTACCTCGATGGGCAGCGTCATTGCGGCGGCGCTTGCCACGGGTGAAGCGCCCGACGCCATCCTGAAGCGGTTCAGCGCCGTGCAGAACGCCGACGTGGTGGCACCAGAGCGGTTGCAGCTCTTCAAGGGGATCTGGGCGCGCGCATTGCTGAAAACCGCACCGCTCCGCGACACCATTGCCCGGCTGCTCCCCGCGCGGCGCTTCAGCGACCTGGTCATCCCGTGCACCATCACGGCAACCGAAGTGCAGAGTGGGCGGGAAGTTGCGTTTGGTTCCGGTGGGGAGGACGCACCGCTCCACGAGGTCCTGCTCGCGTCCTGTGCCCTGCCGCCATACTTCGCTCCAGTCGCCGTGAATGGTCGCGAATTCTACGATGGCGGGCTCCGCGCCGTGGTCCCGCTGCGGCAGGCCAGGTCCCTGGATTGTGACGTCGTGATTGCGATTCACGTCGGGCCGGGTTTTGATGAACAGGGAACTCCGGTGCAGGTGCCACCGCCGCTGGTCGCGGCGGCCGACACCGCCATCGGCTGGCTGATGGCCGGATCGACCGAACTGATGCGTGAGTTGTGGGAGCAGGATCCGGGCGCACCTCCCCTGATCTGGTTGCGCCCGATCAGTGACCGGGCCGCGACTTTCGCCGTGGAGCGGATCCCGGAGTACGCCGCTGCAGGGTACAATTCGATGCGCCAGGCCCTGGCCGAACTGCAGGAGGAAGGATGACCGAGTCTCTCGATGTTCGTCACTTCACCGTGGAGCAGGCGAACGCCACCCTGCCGCTGGTGAGCCGCATTGTCCACGACCTGATGGCACTTCATCCGCAATGGCGAGCCGCAGTGGCACGCTACGAGGCGGCACAGGTCGGGGTGACTGCAGAGGGCGAGACCGACGCCGCGCGGGAAGAACGGCTTGCCGCTGGCCGCCTTGCCGGCGACATCGAATCGTGTCTCGACGAACTGGTGCAGATCGGCTGCCATTTCAAGGACTTCGAGACCGGGCTGGTCGACTTCCCGGCGCTGCACGAAGACCGGATGGTCTACCTCTGCTGGCGTGCTGGCGAAGAGCGGGTGGAACACTGGCACGAGTTGACCGGGGGCGTTGAGGGTCGTCAGCCCATCGACAATTCATTTTCGCCTGTGGCGGTTTCGTGAGCGGAGGCTGGCGGCTCATTCACTTCCTCGCCTTCGTCGCGTGGATCGGCGGCGGACTCGGCGTGATGATGGCGGGCCGGGTGATGCAGCGACTCGACCGCTCGCTCTGGGGCGGAGTGGCCGATGTCCAGGCCGCACTCTACCGGACGCTGGTCGGCCCCGGCTCGATCCTCACCGTGGCCTCGGGCGTGGTGCTCACGCTGCGAATGTACGGTGCCCTCTCGGGGGAGTCGCGGCCCTGGCTGGGGCTGATGCAGGGAATGGGGTTGCTGGGTGCGCTGGTGACGCTGCTCGGCGCGATGCCTGCTGCCGCGCGCCTCGGCCGCCTGGAGCCGCTGGGTGAGACCGCCGCGGCCTTCGATGCGGCCCGAAGCCGGCTCCGGATCACGGGAATGATCGGCGGCCTTTGCGCCTTCCTCGCGCTGCTCGCCGGCGCCCTCTACCGCACGGGATGACCCTTTCGCGCCGCTCGCTCCTCGCGCTCGCGGCGGCGATGCCGGGGTTCGCAGGACTCACGAACGCGTCGATTGGCCCGAAGGCACTCACGCGCCGGCCCCGCAACCCCGCCCCGAATGACGAGCCGGCCTGGGAACGCATCAAGTCGGAGTTCGTGATCGACGGACTGCATCTCAATACCGGCACGTACGGGTCCTGTCCGCTTCCGGTGCTCGAAGCCACCATTCATCATATGCGCGCGTTCGAACGGATGATCGGCCAGGAGGCCGTGGATGTGCCGGCGCTGCACATCGAGCTCGAGGCATTTCTCGGTGCGTGGCCAGGAAGCGTCGCGATTGTGCGCAACACGACCGAGGCAATGAGCATCGTGGCCAACGGCCTCGATCTCGGTCCTGGCGACGAGGTGCTCGCGACGACTCACGAGCATATTGGCGGACGGTGTGCCTGGGACCTCCTCTCGAAGCGGCGAGGGATCGAGTTCCGGCTCTTCGCGCCTCCGCTCGATCCATCGGACGAGGGTGAGTTGCTGGCGGCCTGGCAGCGCGCCGTCTCCCCGCGCACGCGAGTCCTCGTGATCTCACAGGTCCTGTTCAGCACCGGGATGATCCAGCCTGCGGCTGCGCTGGTCCGCTGGGCACGTTCACGCGGGATCGTCACCGTGATCGATGCCGCGCACCCACCGGGAATGCTCGTCAACGACCTCCGCGCGCTCGACGCCGACTACTACTGCACCTCGACGCACAAATGGTTGCTGGCGCCCAAGGGGACCGGTCTGCTGGTCACGCATCCCGAACGGATTGCGACGACGTGGCCGCTGGTTGCCTCAGGCGACTGGGCCAGCCCCACGAGCACCCGCTTTGAGCACGTCGGAACCAGTAATGATTCGCTGGTGGCCGGCTTGCGTGCCGCTGTCGCGTTCCAGCGGGACATCGGGCGCGAGGCCATCGAGCAGCGCACTCGCGGACTCGCCACTCGACTCTTCGACGCGTTGCGCGAATTGCCGCGGGTGCGACTCGTCTCGCCGCGGCAGGCCGCGAGTCGATCGGCAATGGTGTCGTTCACGATGGATGGGATGACTGCCCAGCAGATGCAGGCCTACCTGGGGCACGAACGAATCCGGACCCGGCGCATTGCCGAATACGATTACGAATACCTCAGGCTCAGCACCCACATCTATGTCTTGCCGCGCGACCTCGACCGGACGGTGGGCCTCCTGCGGGACGCTCCGCGGAGCTGAGCCGCGCCGGTGCGGCAGGCCTCTCCCACGGGGCAATCGCCGCAGCGCATCACCCGGGCGGTACAAACGAGTGCTCCAAGCTCCATCAGCGCCTGGTTGATGGTCCAGGTGGTGGCGCCCGGCCGCGAGACCAGGCCCTGGGCCGTGGTCCGGAGGATCCGGGCGCCGGCCGCTCCACCGGGCAGGCGAGGGTGAAAAATCCGGCGTAACACTCGCGCAACGTTGGTATCGATGGCGGGCTCCGGGAGCTCATAGGCAAACGAGGCCACGGCGCCTGCCGTATAGGCGCCCACGCCCGGGAGGGCCTGCAGTCCTGCCACGTTCCGTGGCAGAACCCCGCCGTGGTTCGTCACCACCTCGCGTGCCAGCAGGTGCAGGTTGGTGGCCCGCCGGTAATAGCCCAGGCCGGCCCACGACTCCCTGACCCGGCGCGCTGGGGCCTGGGCCAGGTCTTCGAGGGTGGGGAAGCGCTTCAGGAAGCGACCCCAGTATCCTTCGACCCGGGCAACCTGGGTCTGCTGGAGCATCACTTCGGAAACCAGGATGGCATAGGGGTCGCGCGTTCGTCGCCAGGGGAGGTCCCGCCCGTGACGACGAAACCACGCCAGCAGGCGGCGCTTGACGAGCAGCTGGCGGGCCCGGAGCTTGGATCTGGCGGTGGAGTTCACTGTTGCAGAAGATAGAGGTGCGATGCATCACGGTCGAGGAGTAGTCAACCAGTGAGTTCACTGGTCAAGCGCCTGCAGCACAAGACCGGGCGAAGCGTGCTCGACGCGCTCGCCGCCGTCGGTCGCTTCGCGGCGCTGATGGTCGAGCTCGGTCGCGGCCTCACGGAATGGCGAGTCTGGATCCCGCGCGCCTTCGACGAGGCGTGGAAGGTCGGGATGGGCTCGCTCTTCATCGTGCTGCTGATCTCCTCCTTTGCGGGTGGCGTCACAGCGCTGCAAGCGGGCTACCAGTTCACGGGGAGCATCCCGATCTACGTGGTGGGCTCGCTGGTCACCGAGTCCGTGGTCCTCGAGCTCGGGCCCGTGCTCGTCGGGCTGATCCTCGCCGGCCGGATCGGGGCGGCCTATGCCGCCGAGCTCGGCACGATGCGCGTCACGGAACAGATCGATGCGCTCGAGTCGCTGGGCCGTTCGCCGTCGAGCTACCTGCTCGTGCCACGGGTCGTGGCCTGCCTCGTGATGATCCCGGTCCTGGTGGTCTTTGCCGATGTGGTGGCCGTGCTGGCTGGCTGGATCGCGGCGAAGCAGGCATTGCCGATCACCGACCAGGACTTTGTCTACGGCGCCCGGATCTTCTGGCGGCCGTTTGACGCGAGCTACTCCCTGATCAAGGCGTTCTTCTTCGCCGCGGCGATCTCGCTGATCTCCTGTTACCGGGGGTACACGACCAAGCAGGGGGCCGAGGGCGTGGGTCGATCCACCACGGGGGCGGTCGTCACGGCATCGGTGCTGATCCTGCTGCTCGATCTGGTCCTCGCGAAGCTGCTGCTGACCTCATGATCGAGATCCGGAACCTCGCCAAGCGCTTCGGCGCGCAGGTCGTGCTCGACGACGTCACCCTCACGGTCAACGAGGGCGAGACGATGGCTCTGCTCGGCCCCTCGGGCACGGGCAAGAGCGTGCTGCTCAAGCACATCATCGGGCTGATGCGGCCCGACAAGGGTGAAGTGATTGTCGATGGACTGAACGTGGCGCGGCTCAAGCGCAAGGAACTGGCTGCCCTGCGCTCGACCATCGGCTATGTCTTCCAGAACGGTGCCCTGTTCGACTCGATGGATGTGCACGAGAACATCCGGCTCGGCCTCACGAATCCGGAGCAGTACGGCGACGAAGAGTACGTCGAGGCGCGGGTCCAGGAATGCCTCAAGATCGTGAACCTTGCCCCTGAAGTTGCCCGCAAGATGCCGGCGGACCTCTCGGGGGGAATGCGCAAGCGGGTCGGTATTGCGCGGGCCATCGCCGGAAAGCCGAAGTACCTGCTCTACGACGAGCCGACCTCGGGCCTGGATCCGGTGAACTCCGACATCATCGACACGATGGTGAAACGGCTCGACGAGGAGCTCGGTGTGACCAGCATCATGGTGACCCACGACGTCCGGGGCGCGTTCCGGACCGCCGACCGGATCGCGCTGCTCACCAGTGGGAAGATCGTGGCGATCGGGACGCCTGAGGAATTCAAGGAATCGACTGTTCCCGAAGTCCGCGCGTTCCTGGAGCGCGACTTCGACAATGAGCCCATCTGACCGGGATTGACCGATGAATTCATACCAGAAGGAAGCCGCCGTCGGACTGCTCGTTCTCCTCGGCGCGATCGCGTTCGTGGGAGGCGGGATGTTCCTGCGGAACAAGACCATCAAGAGCCCGGATGTGATGGTGCTCTTTTCCGACATCGGGAACCTGAAGGACGGAGCACCGGTCCGGATCTCTGGCGCGCCCGTGGGCCGCGTCGATGGCATCACCTTCGAGGGGGTGGGCAAGGTCCGCATCGGGATCATCTTCACCGAGAAGATCGTCCCGACCACCAATGCCAAGGCGTCGATCGGATCCGTGGGAATGCTGGGCGACGTGATCGTCAACTTCGATCCGGGCAGCGGTGCACCGCTGCCCGAGGGGCAGGTGATTATCGGCACGGTGGAACCGGGGCTCGTCGACCGCGGCAACGAGATTGCCGAGAAGGCATCGCTCGCGCTCACCAGCGTGAACCGGATGCTTGACACCGGCCTCGTGGTCGATCTGCGCCACACGCTCAACACCACCGATCGCCTGCTCCGCTACCTCGGTGACCAGAAGGGTGGCCCGACAGCAGAAGTGAACGCCACGATGCGATCGTTGCAGCAGACGTCGGCCCGGCTCGACACGACACTGTCGCAGCTCGACGCCAAGGCGCTGCAGGTGCGACTCGATTCCACGATGCGCTCGACCGGCCAGCTGGCCGATCGCCTCACGGCCACCACGGCGCGAATGGACTCGCTTCTGGCCCAGATTCAGCGCGGGGAAGGAACCCTCGGCAAGCTCGCCTCGGATTCAGGCCTGTACGTGGACCTGCGTCATACGCTGCAGGCGACCAACGGGCTCATCGACGAGCTCAAGAAGAACCCGGGCAAGATCGGCATCACGGTGAAGGTGTTCTAGGGAACCATTCGGCCGATTCCGGCGTATTCGCGTTACAATTCGGGCGGCCCACGAGGGGCCGCTCGTTCGTTTCGGGCCTGAGGAGTGAAGCCGTGACCGAGTTTCAGGAATACGTGCGTGGCATCATCGCCGCCATCGGTGAGGACCCCGACCGGGAGGGGCTGCAGAAGACCCCGGAACGGGTCGAGAAGGCGATGCATTTCCTGACCCAGGGGTACCAGCAGAGCGCGGCGGGCGTTATTGGCGAGGCGCTGTTCGAGGAGAGCCACCACAATATGGTGATGGTCCGTGACATCGAGTTCTACTCGATGTGCGAACACCATATGCTGCCGTTCTTCGGGAAGGCGCACGTCGCCTACATCCCCAACGGCCGGATCGTCGGGCTGTCGAAGATGGCTCGCGTGGTCGACGTCTTCGCGCGCCGGCTGCAGGTGCAGGAGCGGATGACCGACCAGATTGCCGATGCCCTGAGCGCGGAACTCCATCCGCAGGGCGTTGGTGTGGTCGTCGAGGCCGCGCACCTCTGCATGATGATGCGCGGAGTCCAGAAGCAGAATTCCCAGACGGTGACGTCGGCGATGCGCGGGGCCTTCCTCGACGATCAGCGGACTCGCGAGGAGTTCCTCCGCCTGGTGCACCAGACGCGATGATCCAGGTCACGTTCCTCGGCACCAGTGCCGCGCTGCCCACCACGGAGCGCAACGTCTCCAGCCTGATGCTGCAGCGTGAGGGAGAGTATTTCCTGTTCGACTGCGGAGAGGGTACCCAGCGGCAGATGATGCGCTACGGCACCGGGTTCACGATGGAAGAGATCTACTTCTCCCACTACCACTCCGATCACACGCTCGGGCTGCCCGGGTTGCTGCGTTCGCTCGGGATGATGGCGCGCACGGCACCGTTGCGGCTCTACGGGCCGCGCGGGGCGCACAAGCATCTTGGCGCGCTGGTGGCACTCGGGATGGAGCGCGTGAAGTTCCCGGTCGACATCATTGAAGTGGCGCCCGGACAGGTGCTGCCGCACGGGGAGTTCGAGATCCACGTGGGTGAGGCGAGCCATCGCGGTGAGTGCGTGGGCTATGCACTGGTGGAACACGATCGCCTGGGACGATTTGATCCGGAACTCGCCCGCGCGCGCGGGATTCCCGAGGGCCCGCTCTGGGGCCGAATCCATCGTGGTGAGGCCATCACGCTCGAGGATGGCCGGGTCGTGAATCCTTCCGACCTGGTGGGCCCGGCGCGGTCAGGGCGCCGCATTACTTACTCGGGCGACTCCGCGCCCACCGATGCGATGCTCTACCTCGCCTCGGGGGCCGACCTGCTCATTCACGAGGCGACCTTCGGCGAAGACGAGCGCGAGCGCGCGCGCGAGACGATGCACAGCACGGCGCGCGAGGCGGCCACGGTGGCCTTCGAGGCCGGAGTGCGGCGACTCGCCCTGACGCACATCTCCGCCCGCTACACGCGTGAGGCACCGGAGCTGCTGGCCGAGGCACGCGCGGTGTTCGAGGCGACGACGATCGCGCGGGACGGGATGACGATCGAGGTGCCGTACCGGACGTAGTTTGTCACCCTGAGTGAAGCGTTGTCACCCTGAACGCAGTGAGGGGGCGGAATGCAGTCGTAAAACGATTCTCCGCCCCCTCGCTTCGCTCAGGGTGACGTTCGCCGACACCCAGTTGCGGGCTGCGCGGGCCAAGGTCGAGAGCGGCGTTACACTCCTTCCGTAGAGCGGATATAGGCTGGCACGTCGAATTTCCCTCTCGCCGCCTTCAACGACATATAGCGCACGGTGCCGAAGATCGGGCGGCGATAGAACGGGCGATCGAACTTCCCAAAGCACCAGAGGATGCCGCCGTAGCTGTTGGGGTCGCGCCCGTCGAGCGAATACTTGTTGTTGAGATGCTCCAGGATGCGGAGCGCACTCGCCGCATCCTTCGTCCAGCCGATCACCGATTTGCCCCAGAGCATCCGGAGGTAGTTCGGCATCCAGCCATCGCGCAGGTAGGCGCGCTGGCAGGCATTCCAGAGTTCGTCGCCGGTAGTGGCGAATTCGAGTTGTGAGTCGGAGTAGAGCGTGCGCGGGTCGGCCTCGTGATCGGAGAGTTCCTTCTGCGCCCACTCCGGAATCGCCGCGATGGTGCGGTGTTGCGGGTTGTGGGTGCAGAGGTTGAACGCGAGCTCGCGCCAGGTCAGGGTCTCGTCGAGGAATTTCTCCCACGCCTCCGCCGGACCCGCGGCCTTGGCCGCCAGCAACACCTCGTGCGGCGAGATGTGCCCGAAGTGCAGCCAGGGTGACATCTTGCTGGTTACATCAAGATTCGGATCATTACGCTCGAGGTAGTTCGGCAGGCCGTGCTCGGTCCACCAGGCCAGCCGAGTGCGAGCTGCCGCTGAACCGCCGCGCCAGCCGACCGCAGGCGGGACATCGTGATCGATGGCACAGGAGGCCACCAGCGCCGGGATCGTCTCCGGGGTCGGCCGAGTGGTCACGAAGGGGATCTCGATGGCCGAGCGGTGTTGCGGTTCAGGATTCTCCGGTGGCAGGAGCCAGTCGTCGAGATCCTTCATCAGCACGGGGCGAATATGCCGCGCTCCGGAGAATGCCTTGTCGAGGCGCCTGGCGGGGATGATGGTGGCCGAATCGACGGCGACGACGGGGCAGTCGAGCCGCGCGCGGAGGGCCTTGAGCTGACGCGGCATAATGAAGGTGGGGAACCAGTCGGTCACCACCATCGCGGCACGGCCGGCGAGCGCCACCAGCGGTGACAGTCCCTCGGTCGCGTCGCTGTTGGTGCGGTCGTCGAGGTAACTGGCGTACTGAATCCCCCGGGCGGCGAAGTCGCGCTGCAGGTCGACCATCCCTTCGAGGATGAAGGTGTGGAAGCGGTCGCTCGCCCAGGGGTAGTCGTGCCGGAGGCCGTGATAGACGAGCACGGGGACCCCCAGCTCGTCGGCGCGTTCGATGGCGAAATTGAGGGCGAAGTTGTCGTGCGCCCGATGGGTGATCTGCATCCAGTAGAGCACGAACGCCCGCCCCGGGAGGGCGCGGGTCGCTCCGGTCGTCCAGAGCCGGTCGTCGGTGAGCGGGGCGTATCCTTGCATCGCTTCAAGCTACCCCGGTCAGGGGACCCGGATCGCCGGGAGTGTTCGGAAATTGCGCACCGTGGCGAATGGAGGGGCGCTTACCCGGCGATTTGCCGCCCTCGCACTTGCCCCGGATGCCCTCGGACCCTATTGTTTCGCCCCTTCCCGGGGCTGTAGCTCAGCTGGGAGAGCGCTGCTTTCGCATAGCAGAGGTCAGGGGTTCGATCCCCCTCAGCTCCATAGAGGCCCGTACCGATTCCGGTGCGGGCATTCTTTTTGCCCCCTCGGGAGGATCATGTCTCCCGGACTCCTCGCCCTGACCCGTACCGCCTCGACCCTGCGCTACCCGCGCGGTCTCCGGGTACCGGTGATTCCGGTGGCGCCTGCCGCTCCTCGACCGGATTCCCTGCCGGGGCCGACCGAGGGGCGAGCGGGCGCTACCAGCTCGATCCTGACGCTCCCGAACTCCCGCCTCACGCGAGGGACGTCGGCAGCCGAGCTGCGGCGAGACCCTCCCGTCGACGGGGTACGGCTTTCCGAGGTTGTCGGTGCGCTCTCGTTTGCCCTGGACCTGACGGAAGGCCAGCCGATGGGGCATTCGGCGCGAACCACCCTGATCGGGATGCGGATTGGCGAGACGCTCGGGCTGATGGAGGAACAGAAGAGTGCGCTCTATTACGCCCTGCTCCTCAAGGACCTCGGCTGCTCGAGCAACGCGGCCCGATTGAGTTCGCTCTTTGGCGCCGACGATCGACTGCTCAAGCACGCACACAAGCTGACCGACTGGACCGCCAACGGCGATCGCGCCCGGCTGGCTTTCAAGTTCTCGGTGCCGGGCAAGTCACGCTTCGCGAAGGCGTGGCATATGCTGATGCTGGGCATCAACCAGCGCAGCAGCGAGCGCGAGATGATGCAGACCCGCTGCGAGCGTGGCGCCGACATCGCGACGCTTCTGGGTCTTCCGCGTGGCACGTCGGAGGCCATCCGCACGCTCGACGAACACTGGGACGGCCACGGAATGCCGCTCGGCCTGGGCGGGTCGGGAATCCCGATGCTTGGCCGGATCGTGTCGCTCGCGCAGACCGTGGAAGTCTTCCAGAATGCGTTCGACGTACGGACCGCCTACGAGATGGCGCACGCGAGGCGTGGTCGCTGGTTCGATCCCGTACTGGTGGACTGTCTCGATGCCTTCCGGCTCGATTCGGAGTTCTGGGGCACCGTGCGTTCGAGCGACACGCTCAAGGCCGTGCGCAGCCTCGAACCTGAAGAGCGCGTGATCGTTGCCGATGACACTCGGCTCGACACCGTGGCGACTGCCTTCGCCCGCGTCATCGATGCCAAGAGCCCCTACACCGCGCAGCATTCCCAGAATGTCGCGACGATTGCGGTCACGGCTGCGACGGAAATGGGGATGGAGGCGCGCGATCTTCGCACGCTCCACCGCGCCGCCCTGCTGCACGACATCGGCAAGCTGGGCGTGAGCAACACCGTGCTCGACAAACCGGCCGCCCTCGATCCCGTCGAAACGGAGACAATGCGCCAGCATACCCGGTTTACCCTCGAGATCCTGAAGCGGGTTCCCCGGTTCCGGCAGTTTGCGGCCACGGCGGCGGCGCATCACGAGCGACTCGACGGCAGCGGCTACCATCAGGGGCTGAAGGGCGAGGAGCTGGGTGCTGTGGCCCGGATGATTGCCGTGGCCGACGTTACGGAGGCACTTTCCGCCGAACGGCCCTATCGGGCCGGGATGCCAGTGGACGAGGTCTTCACGATCCTTGACCGCCTGGTTCGCGAGGGCCATCTCTGCGGCCACGCGGTCGAGGGGGTCCAGGCCACCTTTCAGGGGTTGCCGGGTGAAACGCTTGCCGAGGTGGTGAAGGCCGCCTGAGGGTGGGCGTCTCCCCCTGGGGAGCGCGAATTGCGCCTGCCGCCGTGGGCTCTTAGTTTATCCCTCCCAGTAGCGATGCCCTGTGGTGTAACTGGCAACACGTCTGCCTCTGGAGCAGAAGACTCCTGGTTCGACCCCAGGCGGGGCAATTTCCCAAGTGTTTGAGCCGTAAAAGGTTGGCCGTTCAGCGATTAGCGCTGGGCGGCCAATCGGCGTTTTGGGGTAAGGTTGGGGTAAGGAATCGGGCCGATCAGGTGAATGCCTCGCTCGCTTTCACGGCTTCATCCTAGGAGGTTTTGGCCCTAGTGCCGGGGTGCGCTGGTAACGACCGATTTAGTGAATTGCCTCCATTGCCCGCTCAGGCCCCAATTGCCGTCCACCCAGCAGGGGAGCACAATGCCAATCAGGCTGCCGAGACCCTCTCCGACTGCCACCACTGCGGAGGTTGAAACACCGGCGCGGTTGGTACTGATCGGTGCGAACGGCTCCGGAAAAACACGGCTCGGAATCTGGCTGGAAGAGAACAACCAAGATCAGATGCCCGTTCACAGGATCGGTGCGCAGAAAGCGCTTTCGATACCTGAGTACGCACCAGTCACAAATTTGGAGCAGGCACAGAAGGATCTGTATCTGGGTCGTTCTGATCATCACGCCACCTTGGCGCGCAAGAATCAGGACCGTTGGGGAGGAAGCCCAGCGACGCACCTTCTTTCGGACTACGAGAAGGTCCTTGCCGTGCTGTTTGCGAAAGAGGCGGATCGTGACCGGCAGCATGTTTCTCAAACACGCCTCGCGCAGGCCTATGTTCCCGTTGACGAGTCTCCTATAGATCAGATTGTACGGCTGTGGGCCTACCTGATGCCGCACCGAAACATCAGCATGCATGACGGAAAAGTCTTAGTGGGCAAAGGATCTGACAACGAGTATCACGCAAAGGAGATGAGCGACGGGGAGCGAGTCACTCTTTATCTGCTAGCTCAGTGCCTAACTGCACCGGCCGGCTCGATGATCATCATCGATGAGCCGGAGCTGCACTTGCATCGCTCGCTGATGGACAAGCTCTGGAACAAAGTGGAAGAACTTTGCCCCACGAACACTCTTGTCTACATCACACACGATCTGGACTTCGCGGCGAGTAGGGTTGGGGCACGAAAGCTCTGGATTCAGGCGTACTCAAAGGGAGAATGGACGTGGATTGATGTGCCCGCAGACGACGATCTGCCGGAGGCGCTTGTCTTAGAGCTCATCGGGAATCGGAAGCCGGTGCTTTTTTGTGAGGGGGAGAGGGGCGGATTGGATCACACAATTTACCAGGCTTGCTTCCCGGAACACCACGTCGTCCCGCGCGGCGGTGGAGACGAAGTAATTCAGGCAGCAAGAGCACTGCGCGCCAACCCAGCCTTTCATAATGTCTCCGCAGTTGGGATAGTCGACCGCGATGTCCGCAGTGCAACAGAAGCCTCCGAGCTTTCGGCCCAAGGTGTCGAGGTCCTCGCTTTTGCCGAAGTCGAAAACCTACTATGCGTCGATGAATTGGTAGAACTGGTCGCCAAGAAGCTGTCACTGGATCCAGTGAGCGTCCAAGCATGCGTAACTGAATTCAGCGCAAAGGCGTTGAACGACGAAATCGACACGCAAGTTGCCCTACGAGCTCGTCGTCGCATTCGCTACCACTTGAGTCGCTACTCACCGACTACTAACGACCTCGAAGGTTTGCAGCGAGGGGTGGACGGCCTCATGGCCGCTCTGGATGTGGAAGGAGTGATTCGTGATTCTAGGGAGGCGATTGACCGTGCCTTGGCGTCGGGTCGACTTAACGACGTCTTGACGGTGTTCAACAGAAAGAGCCTGGTCGATCAAATTTCATCATGCTTCGGGCTCAAAAATAGAGAGTATTCGGCTCTCGTGTTGCGGATGCTGAATTCTCCCGATGGCAAGGCGGTCGTCGCTGCACTTCGGAAGCAGCTTCCACAGTTCTAGAGTCGGCGGACAGACTGTTACGGGGAGCGAATGGCGAGCAAGGCACTTGCAATTGGAGTGAACGAGTTCACCTGCATCTATTGCAAGCGGGACTCCCGCGCTTCTCGATCGCGTCCGCACGTATTTCCGGAATGCATCGCCGAAAATCCCATCACCTTGCCCGTTGGTGTCGAGTGTGATGATTGTAACTCGAAGGCCGGCAAGCTTGAGCAGGCGATTTGTCATCACCAACGCATCGGAAAGGTGGCGTTCGTTCGCGGCGTCCCGGGGAAGGACGGACGCATCCGTCGGCGACACGGAGTCATGACGCGCGACTCGCTCACAGGGAACATCACTGTAGAAGGGATTTCCAAGATCGTGTCCCAGGAGGAGGGGAAGCTCGAGATCGCAGCTCCCGATGAGCCGCTGCTCGACGACCTACGGTTCCGCCGGGGTCTATACCACATCGCGCTGAATCACCTCGCGTTGGTCGCAGGGTCCAGTGTGGCCTTGGAGGCACGGTTCGATGGGGTTCGACATTACATCCGACGCGGAGATCCTAGGCGGGCATGGCGGTACGCCCAAGTGATGCACGACGACAATGAACACCGGAAGGAGCTGGGATGTCGGTTCCTTCGAGGGGAGGCGGGAACGGTGATCAAGATCATGACGTTCATCGACGACTTCTTTGTCAACCTCGATGGGGATGAGCACCTTGAAGCGTGGGTCCGTCAGTGGCTCCCGCGGAACACGGGGATTCTCTAAAGATCCGAACCGGAGAGCGTGGAAGCAACGAGAGTGGGAGAGAGCCGGTCTTGCAACGGGTTCCTCGGCCGACACGTCCTGGCCCCGGCCACGCAGCATGCGCTAGGGGAAGGGATAATTCGAGGCGTATTGCCTGCTTTCGGGCTGGGGAGGGCATTGGACAAAGCCGGGGGCCTCCAGCTTTGTCGTTGGCCTGGAACCCCAACAGGTGCAATGGATGCCAGCGTATAGCTGCAGATTGACCAACTGCCTGATAGCGGGTGAATTGGGCCGTGAGCATTCGAAGGGGTGGACTCGAAACATTATCAAGCTTCGGCTTGGGTTGTTCGATGTTGAGCTCATTCAAGCTCGTGACCTGATCACCGGCACCAAATGGACGGACCTCCGCGGTCAGGGTGTGGCGACCACCCAACTGATTGCTTCGACTGTCGATGACCCTAGCGGCCAAGGTCGCGAAGCCCTTCGGGCCGCGATAATGCATTTGCTCACCCTCGCGACGGGCTCACTTGTTCTGGCGAGCCCGTGGAGGGAGGATGATGGGACGCGAATGGAAGTGTCCTACCCTGCGGATGGGTTCATCAACTATTTCCGTCCAACCATACCCACTGAGGACGGGGAGGCGGTCCGGCTTTTCCTGGAATCGTGCTTTCCGCACTACCTTGACGCTCGACGTGTGGTCGATCTTCCGGTCGCCCTTGCTTACTATGCCCATTCCCTCCTCGATCAGGATCCCCTGCAGATTTCCCTTGTGAAGTCTTTTGTGTGCCTCGAGCATCTGAAGCATACCTTTGCAAAGCGGCGCGGCTATCAGTTTGTTGACGGACATTTTCGGACGGCTGTCACCGGGAAGTCTTCCCGAACCAAGCTCGGCTTTAAGAGTCTGCTGCGAGAGATGCTCTCAGACTTTGGCATGCACCCAGAACTTGACGAACTCATTGCGCTGCGAAACGACATCATGCATTCAGGGCTGTCGGAAATGCCGGTTGAGAGGCAGTGGGAGCTGTATGGGATAGCGCAGGATATTCTCCAGGAGTACCTCCTACGCCTTTTTCAGTACGACGGTGAATACCTCAGGTACTCTACCATGGAATATGCGAGGACGGGCCGATAGGGGGCACCGAAGCTGGCCGGAAGCGTGCCGCACACCTCGTGTGCGGCGGAATGGACACTCCGTTTCAGGGATGTGAGTGATGCCTAGCTCGTTTCGAGGTTATTCGTACCAAGCGTTCGCCGAAGCGTCACAATTCGAGCGCCGTCACCTCCTGACGAGCGTGCAGCGCGGGTTTCTGGATGCGGTACTGGCTTCGGTTGGGCCCCGGGAGGCGGTCATTGAAGTGGCGACAACTTTGTTCCGGGCGCAGGTCGGATTTGACTTCGCCCCCTATTCACCGAGGGGGAACTACGTGGGTCACATGCGCGCACCTTACGCCCTTGAGCGTATGGTGCCGCTAATAGGTCGCGCAAGAGAGGGCCGAGTGAACGCGAAGGGGATTCCTTGCCTTTACCTCGCAAGTGATCAGGAGACTGCCATCGCGGAAGTACGACCTTGGACGAAAGCCTTCGTCTCGGTCGCTAGCTTCGAGATTGCGAATCCTCTCCGAATCGTCGACTGCGCAAAGCGGGCACATAGACGCCGAGGAGTTCAGATTCAGCTGGGTCCACGGAGCCAGACGGACGAGGAGCTTGAGGAAACGGCGTGGGATGCAATCAACCGGGCCTACTCGATCCCCACCACTCCTTCTGATGACGAAGCAGAGTATGCGCCAACCCAGATCATCGCAGAATTCTTTCGCGAGCATGGGTACGACGGAGTGCGATATCGAAGCGGCCTCGGGAAGGGTCAAAATATCGCACTCTTTGATCTTACCTCGGCGAGCCTCCGGGACTGCAGACTTTGGGTTGTTCAGGCTGTTACCTATCAGAGCAGACTGGAGGGGAGCCCGCTTGACTACGCTCTGCGGCAGAGCACCGCGACCGATCAGGAATAGGCCGCCACGACATGGACTAGATACCCGAGCCCCCAATGCCATCAATCTCTGAATCAGACGTCACCATCAACGGTCTCCGGATCGGTCGAATAAGCGTGCAGGACGTTATGGCGACGCCCGGCCCGATTCCGCGCGTGCTATTCCGCATTGGCTTGACCTTGCGAGAGCCCTCCCACAGGCCGCAGCATCAGCACCGTCCGAACGCACCATTTCGGCTTCACGATATTCGCGGTGAGGTACGGCTTCAGGCTCATGGGAGTGCCTTGGCGTTTCTGCATTGGACTGACCCGCAGCATCTGCCTCAGTCGAGCGGGGAGTTTAACGAATCCCAGGTCGAGCTTGTGTGTGATCTGGGGCCGGATCGGGTTGAGCGGATCGAAGAGGTTCGGGCCGGAGGGGAGTCGGTTTTGCACGTGGCGCTTTGGCCTATGATCGAGGACAATGAAGGGAGCGTCCTCGCCCAGGTCAACACGCTCAGACTCCCGATTCCTATCGAAAAGTGGCTGACGATCCTGGCTGCGATTCAAGGGAGTGGAACCTCGTTGGTCGAGATTCCGCATCCTGCCCTCGGCGGTCCTGAGTTTCAGTACGCGCTGTCACACCTCCGTGATGCGAAGGCAAGGGTCGATCGTGGAGATTTCGACGAGGCGATCGGTGCGTGCAGGCGAGCGTTGGAAGGGACTGGAAAAGCACTGAATCTCGACCTCAGAGCCGAGGCTCTGACGCCGAGATTGGAAGGGGTTCTTGAAGTTGAACGCGCCAAGAGCATCACCTCGATTATTACGAAGCTCCGAGCTCTAGGGAGCGCATCCATACATCGCGGGAGTCTGTCGACTGAGTTTCTGCGGGCAGATGCACAGTTCGTTGTTGCCTGTACGGCACACGCGATGGCCCTTCTCGCAAGATTGTTCTCTCACGATCGTCAGTCGTTATAGCATGCCTCCTTCGGTGCGGGCGCTTCGCTCAGGACCTGTTGAATGCTGACCGACGCGGAGTGGAGCGACCTGCTTCAGGGAACGTTCAGGTTATCCTGTCCTGAAATCGTCATTGAGTCCACCGGCTTGATCGATGGTGCCTCGACAACAGGCCAAGGGTTACTACTCCAACAGGCCGGCACCGGCTTCGGTTTCAACGTTACGGGTACGATCACTCTCCCAGTAGGGGCGATCCTCGGCCAGACCGGGCGGCTCGCCAGCCTGGAGGAAACGCCACCCTTACGGGCGATTGACGCCAAAGGCCGCCGGTGGGTGGGGGAAGGGGTGAGCTCAACGGCGACGCTTGAGCTGGACGGCCCGGCCGTGGTCTCTGGCCGGGTTAGACGGTTGAGGGCTGCCATGCAGAAGGCGGACGCGTGCCCGCTTTTGCGCCTCCTTGTTCCGGGGGCAATCCGTCTGCCAGTCGCGGTCTGGAGTCTTGAGGATGAGGGTATTCTCCTGACGCTGACCCAGCTTGACGGAGGGGTGGAGATCACCGCAGAGGGGTCTGCCCCCCTTCCGGTAGGATATGACTCGCGGATAGAGGAGGCCCTCTGGTTCACATTTGGAGAGCTTGCCGCTGCCGTTGCGCTTGAGCGGCGCATTGGTTCGGAGGTGGAGACGGTACTCTGCCAGCCAAGTTTTTCTGGCACAGTTTCACCGCTCGGCTGGCCATTATTGCACCCGCTTCCCAGGAATAAGGCGGCGCTTGCTCAGATCTTCTTGAGATATCTCAAATACGCCCAGGGCGGGCCCGAAGGGTCATACCACCAGACTTCGGGGAATCTGCGAACAGTTCACTCGTCCATGTCATCGACCGTGGAGGAGGGGGCGCTCGTACTTGCAGTGGCAATCGAGGCGTTCGTCCGGCGCGAATACCCAGGACGCGGAGCTCCTAGTCCAGATGCGCTCAATGCCCTGGATGCTATTGCAGAGCTTGTTGCAGGTTGGGAAGGAGAGGCGAGTGTTCGGGATCGGGTACTCGGATGCATTGGTGCGATTCGGAAACCCAATCCGCGGTCCGCACTGCGAGAACTCTCCAAGTCTGGACCTCTCCTCCCTGAGCATTTCGTTGCATGGGAGGCCACACGCCACGGGGCGGCCCATGGGCAATCAACCGAAGACAAACTTGAGCTCATCCGACGAACAGTTCAGCTCTACCAGGCGCTGGTCTTCCTGATTCTCGGCAGAATCGGGTACAACGGACCCATTGCCGATCGGACAAGTGACGGTTGGCCTGTGATAGAATTTCCCCCGTCACAAGAGAGATAGGTCGGCCTCCGACAGAGAGCGATTCTGAGATGGGTGGTCGTCCTACTGTCGCTGGCGCAGTGACGGGCTAGCGACCCCGAGGCACGAAATAGCTGAGAGCCTTCCGATAGAGCTTGGCAAACCCATCCAGCTCAATCACATCTATCCGCCGCTCCCCCGACTCCATTCGAGATACCCGTGACTGCGGTATCCGCAGCGCCTTGGCCACATCCGCCTGGGTCAAGCCGGCGGCTTGCCGGGCCTTGATGAGCCGCAACAGGAACTCGCGGTAGGCGGGGGTATGCACACTTTGCATACCGTTGACGGACGCACTGGCGATTGGTTATGCAAACATTGCATATTCGATTGCCTCTCTGAGGGGAGGCACCAACCCCCTAGGAGGCTTCCGATGCGATTCGCCCTCACCAGCTCGCTACTTATCACCCTGCTGACCTCCCAGTCATCGGCCCAGACCAGGGTCTTCGAAGTCCCTGTACCGGTCCTCGATAGCGCCCGGTTTGAGCTGACGGTGGCCACCGATGGGGAAGTTTGGCTCCTTGGGCGCGGCGCTACCTCCGCCGTCCTCGTGAGAACCTCTGGGACCTTGATCCGTGCATGGGTCGCTTCTACCGACAGCAGCTTCGCTCAACGGTTCACGGCAGCCGCCGGGGAACGGGTGACAACGGGGGCTCCCGGACTCCGGAGCCTCGATGGTCTCTCTCGCCTCGGATGGGAGCGGTACACCCGGCAGACTGGTGACACCTACCGGATGTTTCTCTCCAGCGACGTGCGGGCGTCCAACGGCTCAGTTCTATCGCCGGTGACTTCTCAGCAATTCGCCGAATTCATGAAATCCATGCGACGGGCCCTCACGATCAGCGATTCGGTCGTTGCAGTCCGTCGCTGAGTCGAGGATACCTGATTGGTGTTGGTCGAGCTTGATGGGGAGGGGGAGAGCTAGACCTTGGCAGGACTCGGTCACCTATGGGTTTCGACGCGAAATCTGAAGAAAACCGGCTGGAATGCTCCCCAAAACGGCCTTTAGGATGATCCTTCTGACGCAAAGTTTTCGATAATCCGGTCGCGGAAAGCATCGAAAATGGCGCAGGCAGTGGGTTTCCGTCCACGAAAGGGGGAGTTCTTTTACGCAGTATAAAAGGCGCGAGCGCGCGCGAAGGCCCGCGCGCACAGGTGACTAGAGCCTGGCATTCCGACGAGGCGGCAGGTGCCGGCTGGAGAGGGCAGCCCCAACGCAAGCTTTCGGTTCGGTGTTAGAGTTCGGAATGCGCCGCCTCGCCGCCCTCGCCCTTTTGACCCTGCAGCTCTGGTCCCTCGCCGGGACTGCGCTCTGCTCGGCCGGCTGCGTGTCTGCGGCGTCTGGTGGAGACCCGGACTGTCCCGATGCGGCCACCATGCATTCGCCGGCGACAAGCGCGGTTGGTGCAGGTAGCACGGTCGTGATGGCGGAGGCGAAAGTCACCGGGGTCACCGATTGTGCCCTTGGTGCCGGTTGCTCCAGCCTCGTGGTGAATGCCACAGCGATCTCGGCACTCGAGTTCAACGTCAGCCCTTCCCAAGGCCTGGCTCGATGGACCCTCATCCTCCCGGTCAGCATCGAACGCTCCGCGCCACCCCTCCCACCTCCCAACGCCTGACCCCCTCCCGACAGTCCTGACCCTGCGGTAGTCCACTCAATCCATTGAGCTGGCTACACCGAGGGTTCTCTGCCGTCACCGAGCCTTTGCTCCGCTGACGCACGACGCCGTGGTGATGAGGTCATTGTGCCCAAGTTCCCGCGATTCCGATCACGCTGTCTGCTCAGCGGTTCGCTGATCGTTCTGCTTGCTTCATTCGGTTACGATCCTTTGAGCGCGCAGTCTTCGGTCGCGCGTCCCGTTACCCTGCTCGATGTGGTGCACGCAGCGCTCTCGGACCACCCGATCCTCGCCGCCTCGCAGGCTCGGCTGCGTGCCGCGCTCGGTGCTCGATCAAGCGCGGGGGCCCTCGGCAACCCGATGCTGATGGTCCAACGAGAGAGCGGCCTTCAGCCGTCGTCCGCGCTGAGCGGTGGGCGAGATGGCGAAACAATGGCCACGGCCACGCTGCCGCTGGATTTTCTCTATCAGCGCTCCTCACGCGTGGCGCAGGCGAACGCGGAGACTCGATCGCGCGAGGCCGGGGTCGCGACAACCCGAAACACACTACTGCTCAGCGCCGCTGAGGCCTACTACCGATCGGCGCTTGCCGAGGTCGATCTCACAGCCACACAGGCCCTCGGATCGTGGCTGGACTCCTTGGTGAGCTATCAGCGGTCGCGCGTCGCGGAGGGGGCAGCAGCAGGCGTCGACCTGCTTCGGTCCGAACTCGAGCGCGATCGCGTGCGTGTCGATATCGCGATGCTCAGCGCAGACGCAGCTCGCGCGCGTATCGAGCTGGGCAATTACCTCCGGGATGGGGCAGCTGCACAGGTAGCCCGGGTCGCCAACCCACCTGAGCATCCCTTTGACAGTGGCCTCCTTGGCCCCCCGACTTGGCAGGCACGACCGGAAATCACGGCGGCGCGTGAAAGACTCGCTGCTGCTGAAGCCGGAGTCTCGATTCAGCGGCGGCAGGTGATTCCGCAAGTCGATGCAACCGTGGGGCTCAAGCGGATTGTTGGAGTGAATTCCCTTGTCTCCGGCTTCTCGTTGCCGCTGCCACTCCTCAATCGCAACGGTGGCGAGATCGCCCGGGCACGAGCCGATCGTGATGAGATGGCCGCCGAACTTGCGTTGGCGGCTCGGGGCGCTGAAGTGGAGGCCGCTAGTGCAGCGGCATCAGCCCGCATTCTCTCCGAGCAGGTCGAGGCATTCCTGCCACGGCCATCGATCGACTCGCTCGGCTATCTCGGGCGAGCCGAACAGGCGCGTCGGATCGCCATGGCGGCCTATCGGGAGGGTGGGACGTCCCTCGTGCAGCTTCTGGACGCCGCTCACGCCTGGACCGATGCCCGGATGGCCTTCTACCGCACGCTCTACGCTCAACACCTGAGCGTCATCGCACTGGTTGTGGCTCAGGGCGGCGACCTCTCTCGCACGATTCCCGGTCTGATCGCGCCTGCTGGCGCTCAGCGATAGGCGAGAACTCCTCATGCGACATTCGATTGCCGGCAATGCACTCCCCGCGATTCTCGCTCTCCTCTCGCTTTCCTGCGGCTCGGCTGAGCGCAAACCCGATCCGGCTGTTCCGGACTCGGCGGCTGCGAAGGCCGCCGCTGAAATGGCGGCGATGCCCGGGATGGGCGCACAGGACAGTGGCGCTGCGACATCGGACACCGTGAGCCTCACAGCTGCGCAGGTTGCCCACGGCAATGTGCGTTGGGGGCAGGCCACCCCTGCAACCATTGTGGGGAGCGTCACGATTCCGGGTGAGGTGGTCCCCAATGAGGATCGCACGGCGCGACTCGGAGCGCCGGCGCGTGGCCGAGTGGCCACGGTCCACGTTACCCAAGGGGATCGGGTGCGGCGTGGGTCGCCTCTCGTCACCCTCGAAAGTGCAGAGGCCGGTGCAGCGCAATCCGACCTCGCGAAGGCCAAGGCACAGCTGAGTTCTGCACGGGCGCAGGCCTCGTATGCT
>JAZJZU010000043.1:2964-6219 GCA_040389605.1 Gemmatimonadota bacterium | reverse complement strand
AACAGCCCACGGGCAACGCCCCAGGGCACGGGCTGGGGGCTTCACCCGTTTCGGGAATCAGCGCCGCGCAAGGCACGGCGCGAGCTACTGCAACGGGAGGACGTCACTCGTCTCGGAGATCGTGTCGCGCGAGCAGTGCGACAAGGCTCCGGCTCCTTCGACTGCGCCCGCTTCGCGGGCTCCGCTCAGGATGACAGGTTCCTCGGAACTCGCGCCGCGCGAGGCACGGCGCCAGCTACTGTGTGCGGGGAGCGTCCGGCGAGGCGGAGCTCAGCTCGCCGGCTTGGCCGCCAGCTTCACGCCTTCCTCGAGACTGCCGTACACACCACGCGGATTCCAGAACAGCCATTCCTTGATGCCCACGTCACGTGTCGCCCGGATCTGTGCGGCGATCTGCTGGGGGCCGTAGTGCGTCGTGCGGTCCACCCACGGTGCGTCGAACGCCTGGAGAAAGGGGAACACCTTGCCGGGCTTCTTGCCGGCGTCGATCAGCGCCTGGCGACGCTTCATCCCCAGCGTCAGGGAGTTGTGCACCGTCTTGTAGGGAAAGGCGTTGGGATGATTGGCGCCCTTGGGGCCGTAGTAGTGCGACGGGTACGCCATCGGAATCAGGATCGGACTCGCCTGAATCAACTTCTCCCACTGTTGATACACACCCGAGCCGTCGGGCACGTGCATCGACCAGGCGAAGAGTGCCGCCGACATCGCAATGCCCTTGGCACTCAGCGCCTTCTCCGCCTCCTTGAGGAAACCGGCGACCGCGTCGCTCGGATCGCCCGGCGGGCCAGGGTACACCTGGCGGCCAATCGCGCGCGATGGTTCCGGCGTGCGCACGTAATCCCACATCACTTCGTCGATGCCGGCGGCACCAGCCTCGAGTGCGATCGCGATGTTGTAACTGCGTGCACCCGCCGAGGTGGGCGAGAGCCAGGCGTGGCCGCTCTTGTTGCGCCAGAGCCCGCCACCCTTTGCGTTCCGGATCGACCAGTCGGGATGTGCATCTGCCGCGCCACCGTCATTGAACGTCACGGCGCGTCCCATTACGTAGAGTCCAGCGTTGTGCAGCTCGCCGACGATCCAGGCGAGATCAACGAGTTCCTTCTGCCCCTCGCCGGTCCCGCGACGAAACGTCACGCCGTCTTCCGTCTTGATGTCGATGACCCAGGTATTGATGCCGGCGCGCGCCGACATCGCCAGCAACTTTGCGCGCGTGGCCGGCGTGCGGAGTGCACCCATCGGCACATAGATGCCGTGCACGAATTCGGGGCGCGGAAGCGCCGAGGCAGGGGTGGCGAACGAAAGCGCGAACACGACAGCGAACGCGCTGCTGAGGCAGCGGGAGAAGGTCATCGGAATGTCTTTCTGCGTGAGAGAGAGCGCTGAGCGTTATCCCTCGAACGGGTGTCCGAGGATCAGTTCGAGTACGCGGGCGAGGTCGTCGTTGGAGTAATACGAGATCGCCAGCAACCCGCGCCCGCGCCGCTTCGCGGTGAGGCGCACGTCAGTACCGAGACGCTTGCGCAGGGCATCCTCCACACGCCGGGCGTCGGCGCTCGCCGGCTTCTGCGCGGCGGGCTTCTTCATCATCTTGCCGCGTGCCTGCTCCAGCGACTCGCCCCGTACCAGCGCCTCGACCTCACGCACCGACCACCCCTTGGCCACGACCTCGCGCGCCAGGCGCGAGATCTCGGCGGGATTCTCGAGCGCCAGCAGGGCGCGCCCGTGTCCCTCGGTGATCTTTCCGGCCTGAAGCAGCTCCTGCACGTCGGGCGGTAACTTCAATAGCCGCAACGTGTTAGCAACAGTCGAGCGGTCCTTCCCGACCAGCCGAGCCACCTCGGCCTGGGCCACATTGAACTCACCCATCAGCCGCTGGTAGCCGATCGCCTCGTCGAGGGCCGTGAGATCGTCGCGCTGCAGGTTCTCGATCAGGGCGAGGGTGAGGGTGGTGCGGTCATCGAGCTCGCGCACCATCGCCGGCACCTTGCTCCAGCCCAGCCGCTGCACGGCCCGCCAGCGGCGCTCGCCGGCAATCAGCTCGAACCGCGACCCGACCGGCCGCACGACGATCGGCTGGAGCAGCCCGGAGGCGTCGATCGAGGCCGTGAGCTCCGCGAGCGCGCCGTCATCGAACGAGCGCCTGGGCTGGAAAGGGTTGGGAGATATCGACTTGACCGCGATCTCGCGGAGGGCACCGCCGGCGCCGCTTTCGACCTGCTCGCGGGAAATGGGCCCCAGAAGCGCCTCGAGCCCGCGCCCCAACCGCTGCTTCTCGGTCACGATGCCTCCGTGGAGTGGCCCTGCCTGGTCAGACCATCGGTCCGCTTGAGGAGCTCCTGTGCCACCGACAGGTAACTCTTGGCTCCCACCGAGGAGAGGTCATAGAGCAGGATCGGCTTCCCGAACGACGGTGCCTCGGCCAGCCGGACATTTCGCGGGATCACCGTCCGGAACACCTTCGCACCGAAATACTCCTTGGCCTCACCCACCACCTGACGCGAGAGATTGAGGCGGGCATCGTACATCGTCAGCAGGACGCCATCGATCTGGAGATCGGCGTTGAAGTTCTGCTGAACGAGCCGTATCGTGTTGAGCAACTGAGAGATACCCTCCAACGCATAGTATTCGCACTGGATCGGGATGATCACCGCGTCGGCCGCCGTCAGGACGTTCAGGGTCACCAGGCCGAGGGAGGGAGGGCAGTCCACCAGGATGAACTCGTAGTCATCCTGGATCTTCTCGAGGGCGGTGCGGAGGATCACCTCACGCTGCTCCTTCCCCATCAGCTCGAGCTCCGCGCCGATCAGGTCCTGGGTCGCCGGGAGCACGTGAAGGAAGGGGAGCTGCGGGTCTGGCCGCACGGCCTCCGACACCGGCATCCCCTCGATCAGGACGTCGTAGAGCGAGCGGAGCACCCCGCCCTTCTCGAATCCGACCCCGGAGGTGGCGTTTCCCTGCGGATCGGCATCGATCAGCAGCGTCTTCCGCTCCGCGATGGCCAGGGATGCGGCGAGATTCACGGCGGTGGTCGTCTTGCCGACCCCGCCCTTCTGGTTGGCGATTGCTATGGTACGGGCCATTCGGATTCCGATGCAGTGGGGGAACGGGCGAAAGATAGACGGAACCAGGCCAAGACATCAATGCGGGGAGGGATCTGTTTCACGTGAAACGGAAGCGCCGTAGATTGTCGGTCGATGAGCGTCGATCGCTAACCGCAGGGTATTGATAGCGGCAGGAAAGTAGCTCGCGCCGCGC
>JAZJZU010000043.1:0-2864 GCA_040389605.1 Gemmatimonadota bacterium | reverse complement strand
ACCGCAGTCATCGTCCTTGTGTGATTATCGACCGACGCGTTGTTGTGGTTTCACGTGAAACCATTCATCGTAACTACTCACAATTCATTACAGGGCAAGAACTTAGAGAAACGACGAGGCCGGAGCAAATCGTCTCGCTCCGGCCTCGTTTCAAACTGAACTGCCCCGCAGGTCTGGCTAGCCGACCCGGATCCAGTGGAAGAGCTCCTTGAAGCTCGGCTTCTTCCCGTACATCAGGATCCCGGTGCGGTAGATCCGGCCCGCGAGCCAGACGCAGCCCAGCAGGCCGGCGACCATCAGCGCGAGCGAGATCGCGAGCTGCGCCAGTGGGACCGAGGCGAGCGACCAGCGCACCGGCATTACGAATGGCGAGAAGAACGGGATGAATGACATCGTCACACCGAGCGGGCCGGTGGGATCCTTGATCAGTGCAAAGACCGAGAAGAAACCGATCATGATCACGATGGTGACGAACACCGCCGTCTGCTGCGCTTCCTGCACCGTGTTGACCATCGAGCCGATCGCGGCGTAGAGCGCACCGTAGAGCATGAAGCCCAGGGTGAAGTAGAGCAGGAAGATCACCAGCAGGTCGGGCGCCATCGTGGGAATCGGGAAACTCTGAATCGCATCTGCACTCACACCAAACGCACCCGCGAGTGCCTCACGCTTGCTCCCCACGAGAAACACCGAGCCACCCCAGATGGTCATCTGCGTGAGTCCCACGAGTCCAACGCCGACGACCTTGCCGAGCAGCATCTGGAACGGCGTGAGTGACGATGCGAGCACTTCCATAATGCGCGAGGTCTTCTCTTCGATCACCGACGTCATCGTCTGCTGACCGTAGAGAATGATGCCGAGATAGAGCACGAAGCCCATGAAGTACGCGATGAAGAACGACGCTTCACCGCTCTGCCCCGTGGTCTTGCCGTCGGTCACCTTGGTGGTCTGCATATCGGCAGGCGACATCGCACCCATCACCAGCGCGGGATCAACGCCCGACGCGGCGAGCCGGGATGTCGCGAAGATGCGAGAGAAGGTTCCCTGAATCCGGCCCATCGATTCAAACGATCCGACATTGTTGCCATAGTAGGCCACCTTGCCGGTGCGCACGGCGCTGTCGGTCACGACGAGCACGCCGTCCCAGGTGTCACTCATCTTGCTCTTCGGGAAGCCGGTCTGTGCCACGAGTGAATCACGCACCGCATCGACGCGGCCAGCCGCATCGACCCGCGTGATCTCATAGCGCGGGAGCGCGCCCGGCTTTTCACTCAACCGCTGCGCCGCCAAAGCCTGCTGCGCCTGGGCTCCGACGCCGTTGGTGGTGCCGTCGACCAGTGCCACGCGAGAGGTACGGTCGCCACCGCGCATCAAGAGCGCGGGAACCACCGCCATAAAGGCAATGAGTGCCGGGAGGAGCAGGGTCGAGATCACGAATGCGCGGGTGCGCACCCGCTCGACATATTCGCGACGGATGACGGCAAAGATCTTTTGCATCAGGTGTGCCCTCCCAGTGCGGCATCGCCGCTTCGTGCCGCGACCCCCGCCTCGGGACCGACCTTCGCAATGAAGATCGATTGCAGTGACGGCTCCACCACCTCGAACCGGCGCAGCCCGACGCCTTCGCGCACCAGTGACGTCAGGAGTTCCTCCGGGTCGCCACCGGCCGCCAGCTTCACTTCGGCACTGACACCGTAGTCGTCGACCGACTCCACGAGGCGGCGGTCGGCAAGCACGCGCATAGCCTTCTCCTTGTCGTGCGTGAAACCGAGCGCCACAAAGCTGCCACCGAAGTCGGCCTTCACCTGCGTCACCGACCCATCAACCACCTTCTGACCCCGTGCGATGATCACGATGTGATCACACATCCGCTCGGCCTGTTCCATGATGTGGGTCGAGAACAGCACCGTGCGACCACTGCGCGCGATCTCGACGACCACGTCCTTCATCACCTGCGAGTTCACCGGGTCGAGCCCGGAGAAGGGCTCGTCGAGGATCACCAGCTCCGGATCGTGCAACAGCGCGCCAGCGAACTGGACCTTCTGCTGCATTCCCTTGGAAAGATCCTCGACCTTCTTCACGGCCCAATCGCTGATGCCGAGTTTCTCGAGCCAGGCACTGGCGCGCTTGCGTGACTCGCTGCGCGAGATCCCCTTGGTCTCACCGAGAAAGATCAGCTGCTCGAGCACCTTCATCTTCTTGTAGAGGCCCCGTTCCTCGGGGAGGTAGCCCACCCGGCCCGAGAGACTCCGGCTCCGCTCCGTGGAGCCGAAGAGGGAGACGGTCCCCTCGTCGGGCTCGATGATGTCCATAATCATCCGGATGGTGGTGGACTTACCGGCCCCATTCGGCCCCAGGAGACCGAAGATGCCCCCCGATGGCACCTCGATCGAAAGGTCGCGAACGGCGGTATGCCCCGAAAAGCGCTTGGTAACGCGCTCGACGCGGACAGCAGGTGACGGCATTACGAAAGACTCCGAGAATGGGACAGACCTAATAGTACGATGATCGATCGCCGATTCGAGGGATCTACGAGGAGCGACCGCTGGTGCCGCGCCTCGCGCGGCACGATTTCCGAATCACGCACAGGGCGTTGCCCGTGCCACGGCCCCCACGCCGGGCTTCGTTCCGGGGCTCGCCAAAGACGCTCGGCCGCAGCCGCCCTACGCGGGCGGCTAATTCTACGATCCCAACATGCGGGGGGGGCCGGCTTCCGCTGGCTCCCCCTCCACGGCCTGCCCCGCTGCTGTTGCGGGGAAACCCGGCGCAGGGGCCACTGAACCAGTTGGGGCGTTGAGCCGTGGGTGCCTCATAGCGGCGTCTGAAGAATCCCGCGAGCGGAGGCTTATGTCGCCAGCCTGATAACC
>JAZJZU010000042.1:0-25431 GCA_040389605.1 Gemmatimonadota bacterium | reverse complement strand
CGAGCTGAACCAGATCGACACTCCCGGGCACGTCGACTTCACCTATGAAGTCTCGCGCTCGCTGGCGGCCTGTGAGGGCGCCATTCTCGTGGTCGATGCCTCTCAGGGGATTCAGGCACAGACCCTGTCGAACCTCTTCCTCGCCCTCGACGCGGGGCTCGAGATCATTCCGGTGCTGAACAAGATCGACTTGCCCGGCGCCGAGCCCGAACGGCGCGCGCAGGAGATCATGGACCTGATCGGTGCGAAGCGCGAAGAGATCCTCGCGGTCTCCGCGAAGGACGGCACTGGGGTGCCCGCCCTGCTCGAGGCCGTGGTGGCGCGTATCCATCCCCCCACGGGCGATCGCAGCGCCCCGTTGCGCGCATTGATCTTTGATTCGTACTACGATCGCTATCGCGGCGCGACGCCGAGCGTTCGCGTGGTTGATGGCGAGCTGCGCAAGGGGATGGAAATCGCCTTCGGCGCACACCCCGAAGACATCTATACCGTTGATGAAGTGGGCGTCCTTATGCTCGGCCAGCGGCCCGTGCCCGTGCTGCAGGCGGGTGAGGTGGGTTATTTCGTGGCCAACCTGCGCGACGTGCGCGATGCCCGGTCCGGCGACACGGTGATCGACTCCAGGCACCCCACGCCCGAACTGCTCCCGGGCTACCGCGACGTGAAGTCGATGGTATTTGCGGGCTGTTATCCGACCGATGCCGCGCAGTACGAAGACCTGCGCGACGCGCTCGAGAAGCTGCGGCTCAACGATGCCTCGCTGCAGTACGAGCCGGAGTCGTCCACTGCCCTGGGCTTCGGCTTCCGCTGCGGCTTCCTCGGCCTGCTCCACCTGGAAATCGTGCAGGAACGGCTCGAGCGGGAGTTCGGCCTCGACCTGATCACCACGGTTCCGACGGTGAAGTACCACGTCTATCTCACCGATGGCGAGATGATCGGCGTGCAGAATCCGAGCGACCTGCCCGACCCGGCCAATATCAACCGGATCGAGGAACCGTACGTGAAGGCACGAATCATGGCCCCCACCGAATACATCGGCGGGATCATGAACCTCGGCCAGGAACGCCGCGGCGAATACCTCGGTATGACCTATCTCGATTCGGCGCGCGTGGAATTCACCTTCGAGTTCCCGCTCGGGGAGATCGTGCTCGACTTCTACGACAAACTCAAGTCGATCTCCCGCGGCTACGCCTCGCTCGACTATGAAATGTCGGGATTCCGCGCCTCACCGCTCGTGAAGCTCGATATGCTGCTCAATGGCGACCCGATCGACGCCTTCAGCGTGATCATTCACCGCGACAAGGCGTACGAGTGGGGGCGCAAGCTCGCCTCGAAGCTTCGCGAGCTGATCCCGCGGCAACTCTTCGCCGTGGCCATTCAGGCCGCGATCGGCACCAAGGTCATCGCACGCGAGAGCATCTCGCCGATGCGCAAGGACGTGCTCGCCAAATGTTACGGCGGCGATATCACCCGGAAGCGCAAGCTGCTCGAGAAGCAGAAAGAGGGAAAGAAGCGGATGAAGCAGGTGGGCAGCGTCGAGATTCCCCAGGAAGCGTTTCTCGCCGTCCTCCAGGTGGACTGAGCGGCGGCGATGGACCGCACATCCACCCTCGTCATCCAGACCGCCTTTCTGGGCGACGTCGTCCTCACCACCCCGCTGCTCTCGGCACTCGCTGAGCAATTCGGTCCGGTGGACGTGGTCACGACGCCAGGTGCCGCCGCCCTGCTCGAGGCCCATCCGGCCGTGCGAGCGGTGCTGCCACACGACAAGCACCGCAGCGAGCGCGGCCTCGCGGGGATTCTCCAGCTCGCCCGCCGGCTCCGCGCCGGGCAGTATGCGAGAGCGTATCTTCCGCACAGGTCGTGGCGGAGCGGGATGGCGGCCCTGCTGGCCGGTATCCCGGAGCGGATCGGCTTCGACAACGCCCCTGCGCGCTGGACTTACACCCGCCGGGTGCATCGGGACCCCAACCTGCACGAGGTCCCCCGATTGCTGGCCCTCGCCGGGGCGCCGGACCGCTATCCGATCTCGCTCGGCGTGACTGCCACCGATGACGCCAGCGCCGCCGCGTGGCTCGATCTGGCCGGCGTGCCGAGGCGATTCATCGCCCTGGCCCCCGGGTCGATCTGGGGGACCAAGCGCTGGGACAAGTTTGCGGAGCTGGCTGGTGCGCTCGACGAATTCGTGGTGACCGTGGGCGGCCCCGAGGACCGGGCCCTCGGGGAATCGGTCGCGGCCGCCGCGAGGCGGGGCGGCGTGAATGCCGCCGGGCACCTGCCACTGCGCGTGTCGGCCGCGTTACTCGGGCGGGCGACGGCGCTGGTGTCCAACGATTCGGCGCCGATGCATATGGCACAGGCAATGGGGACCCCGGTCGTGGCGCTGTTCGGCCCGACCGTCCCGTCGTTCGGATTCGCGCCGCGGGGAGTGCGAGATTCCGTGGTCGAGGTCGCGGCACTCAACTGCCGCCCCTGTTCGTCGCACGGCCCGAAGGTGTGCCCGCTGGGGCACCACCATTGTATGACACAGCTCGAGCTGGTTCGCGTCCTGGCGGCCCTGGAGCCGCTGCTCTCTTCATCCTGAGCGAGGGTCCCCTGGAGTTCATCCTCGGCATCGATATCGGTGGCACCAACCTGGTCGTCGGGGCAGTCGCCGCCGATGGCAGTCGCGTTGTCGGCGCCCATTCCGCACCCACCAATCCATCGCGCGGCCCCGATGCCGTGGTCGACGATCTGGTTGCGATGGGCCGGAGCACGCTGGCGACGCTGACGGCAGCCCATCCGGACGCAACGGTCGGCGGCATCGGAGTTGGCGCGCCCGGACCGCTCGATCGTGCCACTGGCGTCGTCCTGCTGACGCCCAACCTCGGCTGGGTCAATATGCCGCTGCGCGCGCGGCTGGCTGAGGGACTGCAGCTGACCGCCGCACTCGACAACGACGCCAACTGCGCCATCCTCGGCGAATGCTGGGTTGGCGCGGCCAAGGGCGCCAATTTCGTGATCGGAATGACGATCGGCACCGGGATTGGTGGCGGAATCGTCCTCGGCGGCACGCTCCACCACGGCGCGGCCGACTGTGCAGGTGAAGTGGGTCATATGACGATCGACCTCGACGGCCGCAAATGCGGCTGTGGCAACTATGGTTGCCTCGAGGCCTATGCCTCCGGCCCCGCCATCGCGCTCCGCGCGGTCGAACAGGTGCGCGCTGGCGGCATCAGTATGCTCAGTTCGATGGTCGGGGATGACCTCGAGCGGGTCTCGGCCCAGACCGTGTACGAGGCGGCCCAACTCGGCGACTCCCTCGCGCACGAGGTCGTGCGCGAAACGGCACATTACCTCGGCGCCGGCCTCGCCAATCTGCTCAATCTCTTCAACCCCGATCGCGTCGTCATCGTGGGCGGCGTCACCCAGGCAGGCGACTGGCTCTTCGACCCGCTCCGCCGCGAAGTCTCCCGCCGGGCGTTCCGGCCGGCGGTGCAGTCCTGCCAGATCGTACCCGGTCAGCTCGACGGCCTCGCCGGTGTCTATGGCGCCGCGAAGGCGTTCCTGGACCAGCGGGCGGCGGGCATCATCTGATGCCGCGTGTGGGCGTGATCGGCTCCCTCGTGTGGGATGAGATCCACGGGCGCGATCCGCTCGCCCCCGCCGTGGAGGAGTGGGGCGGCATCGCCTACGCGCTCGCGGGAATGGACGCTGCGTTGCCAGCGGACTGGGAAATTGTGCCGCTGATCAAGGTGGGGATGGACCTCGCGCCCGAGGCGGCGCGGTTTCTCGGCTCGCTGCGCCGACTCACCCCCGGCGGCCGCTGCATCACGGTACCGGTCGCCAATAACCGGGTGACGCTCCGCTACGAGACCAGCGAACGCCGCTGCGAACGGATGTCGGGTGGTGTGCCTGCCTGGACCTGGCCGGAACTGGGACCGCTCGTGGCCGACCTCGATGCGCTGTACGTGAACTTCATTTCCGGCTTCGAGATGTGCCTCGGAACCGCCGAGGCATTGCGCCACGGCTTCCAGGGACCGATCTATGCAGACCTGCACTCGCTCTTTCTGGGAATGGGTGCCGATGGCGTCCGGGTGCTCCGGCCACTTCCGAACGCCCCGACCTGGTTCTCCTTCTTCGACATCATCCAGCTGAACGAGGAAGAGATGCAGCAACTCGGTGGGGATCCCCTGCTCCTCGCGGCCGACGCCCTCGGCGCCGGGGTCTCGCTGCTGAATGTGACCGTGGGCCCGAAGGGTGTGATCTACGTGGCCCGGCCGGGATTCGATGGCATCGACATCACATCGGGGGCGCCGCCGGCATCCAACGCGACCATCCGGTCACGCCGGATCGCACCACCCGCGACCGATGCCAGCGACCCGACCGGATGCGGCGATGTGTTCGGCGCGAGCTGTTTCGCGCGACTGCTTGCTGGTGACACCGTGGAACAGGCCCTCGGAGCCGCGAACCAGGCCGCCGCGCGCAATGCCAGCTTCCGTGGCGCCGGTGGACTCCCGCAGCATCTGCGCGGCGAACTGGTGAGCGCCTGATGCGCGTCGTCCTCGTGCCGCAATCGCTCGACGATCGCTCGATCGATCAGCTCGCCGCGGGCCTCGACGCCTGGCCACCCGCCGAACGCCTGCTCATCGACGCGCACGCTACGGAGTGGGCGTCCCCGGCGGGTTTCACGGCCCTGCTCACCCTCGGTCAGGCGCTCGCCGAAATCGGCGCACCGAAGCCGCGACTGACGCTCCCCGCGAATGACAACGTCACCTCCTACTGGGCCAAGGCGGGGCTGCTTGAGCACGCCGCGGAACTCTACGAACTGCACGGAAAGGTTCCGCGCCGGCGCGCCGACGAGCAGAGCGATGTGCTGGTCCCCGTCACGCCGATCCGCGAACCACTCGACGTGCACAACGTCATCGGCAGGATCAACGAACGTTTCACGGGGATCCTGAAGGAAGAACTCGGCCACCCCGCCTCGGTCGTCGGTGGCTTCTCCCAGGCCCTCTCGGAGACCTGTCAGAACATCGTCGAACACGCCGGTACGGGCGGCTGGGTGGCAGTGCATTCGTATTCATTCCGTCGCCGACTGGGCCGCAAGGTCGCCGTGATCGCAGTGAGCGATGCAGGAGTCGGCTTTCGGAAGTCGCTCGAGGCCACGCAAGCGAAGCGGTTCGGCGATCGCTGGGGCGATGGCGTGGCCATCGAGACCGCACTGATTCACAATATTTCGCGGTTCCGCGACCCGGGACGTGGGCAGGGGCTGCTCAGCACCAAGCGGTATCTGGCCCGCTGGCAGGGGAAGATTTCCATTCGCAGTGGCACCGCGCGCGTGGCCATCGTGCCACCCTGGGACGATGAACTCGCACGGACCGAAGGGCTGGCCTACTTTCCGGGTTCCCAGGTCAATGTCTTTCTTCCCGGACCGGAGGCGGCGGAATGAGCGCGGTCATCCGACTCGATCTCCTGCTGCACGAGACCCTCAGCTCTCCGTACCACGACCTTGTGACCCGTCCCACGGGCGCGGCCGTGCGGGCCGGAGTGTTGCGCGCGCTGCGGGAGTTCCCGGGCATCGATGCGGCGCTCGACTTTTCGGCCGTGCGGGTGATGGACTTCTCGTGTGCCGACGAGGTGGTGGCCAAGCTGCTCGCGGCCGACGACCTCCCGGTCCACCGGGTGGTGCTGCGCGGCGTGAGCGAGGACCACGCGCACGCCATCGAGAACGCGTTGAATTGCCACGGCCTTGCGGTCGTGGCCGTGATCATCGATTCCCCTCGTCCGCGACTCCTGGGCTGTGTCACCGACGATGGCCGTGCGGTGTTCGCGGCCCTGATCCCCTTTGGCCGCAGCGAGGCCACACCGATCGCCGATGCGTTGTCCTGGCCCGCGGCCCGCGCCCAGGAAGCACTGCAGGCGCTGGTGCGCCAGCGCTGCGTGCTGGCCCACCCCGACGCCACATATGAGCTGGGAGCCGTCGCATGACCACCCGCCGTCCCGGACTCTCGACCACGGCCATCCACGGCAGGCCGCACCGCGGTCCCGACTGGAGCCCGGCGGTCACGCCGATTTATCAGAGCGCGACCTTCACGAATCCGGTCGGCAGCACCGAAGAGGTGATGTACACCCGCTACGGGAACAATCCCAATCAGGTGGAGCTCGCGCGGAAGTACGCCCTCCTCGAAGGAGCCGAGCGGGCCATTTTCCTCGCCAGCGGAATGGCGGCGACGGCGCTCGCCCATCTCGCGGTGCTCCGCCCCGGCGATCACCTGCTCGCCTCCCGCTGGATCTACGGCGGCACGCGGGTGCTGTTCGATCAGGAATTCACCCGTCACGGCATCACCGTGACATACGTCGATCCCGATCATCCCCGCGAATGGCGCAAGGCCATCCAGAAGAACACCCGTGCCATCTTCGTCGAGGCCCTCACCAACCCGCTGATGCGCGTGGTGGACATCCCGGCGATAGCCAAGGTGACCCACGAGCGAGGCCTCGCCCTGCTGGTCGACTCGACCTTCTGTTCCCCGGTGAACTTCCGCCCGCTCGAGCACGGAGCCGACATCGTCATCACCAGCGCCACGAAGTACCTGAACGGTCACAGCGATGTGATCGCCGGGGCCGTGGCCGGTGAGGCCACACTCATCGACGAGGTCACCCGGCTGATGCGCGCCTGGGGCCCTGCGATCGACCCGCACGCGGCCTGGCTTACCGAACGGGGGTTGAAGACCCTGGCCTTGCGCGTTCAGCGGTCCAACGCGAACGCAATGGCCGTGGCCGAATGGGCCCATCAGCAGAAGGGATTCAGCGCCGTGCACTACCCCGGCCTGCCGTCGCATCCCGATCACGCACTCGCCAGTGCGTTGCACGACGGCTTCGGCGGAATGGTGGGATTGCAGCTTGCCGGCGGGGCCAAGGCGGCCGAACGCTTCCTCACCCGCCTCCAGGTCATCACGCACGCGCCTTCCCTCGCCGGCGTCGAATCGCTCATCTCCGAGCCACGCCTGACGTCCCACAAGCCCCTGAGCGCGCAGGAGCGCGCGGCGCTCGGCATTCCCGATGGTCTGTTGCGGCTCTCCTGCGGGTGCGAGGACGCCGAAGACCTGATCGCTGATCTGGAGGAAGCACTCTGAGTACTTTCCACTCGTGATCCGATTTACGAAGGTCTCCAAGCGGTACCCGAACGGGACCGGCCCGGCACTCGAGGACGTGACCTTTCACGTCGGTCGCGGCGAGTTTGTCTTCCTCACCGGGCACTCCGGCGCCGGCAAGTCCACCCTGCTCAAGCTGATGTATGGAGACGAGCGCCCCAGCGAGGGCGATGTGCGCGTTTCCGGCTTCGCCATTGGCTCGCTGCGGCGGGAGGAAGTCCCCCGGCTTCGCCGACGCCTCGGCGTGGTGTTCCAGGACTTCGGACTGCTCGAAGACCGGACGGCAGGCGAGAACATTGCCTTCGCACTGGAAGTGACGGGCCACCGCAACGATGTCATTCCCGCGCGCGTCGCACGCGCGCTCGCGCAGGTGGGCCTCACGAAGAAGTCGGAAGCCTTCCCGCGCGAGCTCTCTGGTGGCGAGCAGCAGCGGGTGGCCATCGCCCGGGCCCTGGTCAATGACCCGCCGGTACTGCTGGCCGACGAGCCGACAGGCAACCTCGACGAACGCGCCACCCGCGGGGTGTTCCAACTGCTCGAAGACATCAACGCCGCCGGCACCGTGGTCGTGATGGCCACCCACGACCTCGACCTCGTGCGTGCCGCCAACAAGCGCACGCTGGAGCTGCGCGAGGGGAAACTCGTGTTTGACTCCGCCGACCAGGGGGTCACGACGTGAACCTCCTCTGGCGCGAGGCGTTCCTCGCCTTCCGGCGCACCCGGACCCTCTCGGCGCTGTCGATCATCACGATCGCCTTTGCGCTCTTCGTGACGGGACTCTTCGGGCTGGTGGCCCTGAACCTGCGCTCGGCGCTGCGGGATGTGGCGGAGCGTGTGGAGGTCGTGGCCTTCGTACTCCACGGCACACCGACCCAGGCACTTACGGTCGCGGCCCAGGACATCGCGGCCTTCCCCGAAGTGATGGCCGTGAAGTACGTCTCCGAGGACGAAGCCCTCGAGCGTGCCAAGCGCGAACTCGTGGAATTCAGTGATGCCTACAAGGACCTCGAGGTGAACCCCCTGCCGCCCTCCTTCGAGGTGCGGTTGAAGCCGGAATTCCGCGATGCCACGCACGCGGGCGCGGTGGCGGAGCGACTGCACAGCTTCGACTTTGTGGAAGACGTGCGCTACGGCAAGGACTGGGTGCAGCGGCTCGACGCCCTGCGGACCCTCGCCGGCCTCGTCGGTCTCGCGATCGGCGTGGCCTTCGCGCTGGTCTCGATCGTGATCATCGGTGTGACCATCCGGATCACCGTGCTGCAGCGCGCGCGCGAGATCCGCATCATGCGCCTCGTGGGCGCCACCGACTGGTTCATCCGCGGCCCCTTCCTGATCGAGGGCGCCGTCAAGGGCTTCCTGGGCGGGACGCTCGCGCTCCTGCTCTGCGGCGCAGTCTACTTCGGATTTCGCGCCCAGCAATTCGGGATGAGCGTGGGACTCCACTTCTTCGGCGTGGGGCAGGTGCTCCTGCTGCTGATCTTCGGCGTGCTGCTGGGCCTCACGGGGTCGCTCGTGAGCGTCGGGCGACACCTGAAGCATGTCTAGCCGGCGGAGTCGCCTCCGGCCGCTGGTGCTCGTGCTGCTGCTGCTGGGCACCAGTGCTGCGGTCGTCGCACCCCTGCGGGCGCAGCAGAACCCCGAACTCGAAAAGCAGCGCAAGCGACTCGAGGAAATCCGCCAGGAGCGCGAACGCCTCCAGCGGCAGCAGCAGCAGATCGAAGGTCAGGTGTCCGATGTGGGGAGCCAGCTTCGGAACCTCGAGCGCCGCAAGGAAGCCACCACCGAACTCGTCACCGGCATCGAACGGGAGATCAGCACCCTCGGCTCGCAGCTGGAACGCACCTCGGCCGAGCTGACCCTCACGCAGGACAACCTCGCCGATCGTCAGGCCGTGCTCCGCCGACGCCTCGTCGACATCTACAAGCGCGGGCCGCTCTACACCTTTCAGGTCCTGCTCGCGGCCGAATCGTTCGGCGACCTGCTCACGCGCTACAAGTACCTCTACCTGACCTCGCAACAGGATCGCAACCTGGTGCGCGATGTCGAGAAGCTCAGTGCCAATGTCACCCGGCGCCGCAACGACCTGCTCGGGATCAAGACCGAGCTCGACCATCGCCGCGCAGAGCGCGAGGCCGAACTCGACAACTACGCCCGCCTCGCCGACGAACGGCAGTCACGACTCAAGGCGCTTGAGCGCACTTCGACACAGGGCAAGCAGCGACTCACCACCCTCGAACGCGACGAGAACCGACTCAACGACATCCTTGCCGCGCTCGAGAAGGCCCGTCGCGCCGCCGAGGCGAATCGTGCGGCGCGACCCACCACGGTGAATGCCCCGTCGAATGCCGGAAGTCTCACCACGGCCGACCTCGGCAAGCTCGACTGGCCCGTGGAAGGCGAAATCATCTATGACTTCGGGCGGGATTCGCTGAAGAATGGCGGCGTCGTGCGCCACAACGGCATCGGAATCAAGGCCGCGGTCGGTACGCCCGTGAAGGTTATCGAGGCGGGGAAGGTCGTGCTGGCGCAGCGACTCAGCACCTACGGGCTCGCCGTCTTCATCGAACACGGCGACGGCTACTACTCAGGGTATATGCAGCTGCAGAACACCTCCGTGAGGGTGGGCCAGGAGGTCACGCGCGGCCAGGTGATCGGCACGGTGGGTGGGGAAAATTCCGGCGAAGGCCCGCATCTCTACTTCGAGATCCGCGGCAAGAACCAGATCGCGCTGGACCCGACGTCGTGGCTGCGACGGAGGAGCGGGCAGTAGGATCGATCGACGATCATCGCTCGACGATCGACGATCGATCATCGTCGAGCGATGTCAGGCCGCAGTCCCGATCCGCTCTCCGTCCTGTGCCTTCCCCTGGATCATCGCCGCCTCGGCAAGCGCAAAGAGATCCTCCGGCTTGTGCACGCCTTCGTGCGGGTAGCAGGCAATCCCTGCCGTCAGCTGACAGCGCATTCCCAGCTGGAGCTCGCCGAGACCGGCCGGCCCGAGCTGGTCGCGAATCCGGTGAACCGTGCCGCGCGCGCCGGCCAGATCGGTCTCGGGCAACAGCAGCAGGAATTCGTCGCCGCCGTAGCGGGCCACGAAGTCGGGGGCGCGGAGTTCCTTCTGCAGCAGGCGACCAAGATCGGCGAGCACACGGTGCCCACCATCGCGCCCCAGGCGCTCGTTGATGACCCGCATCCCGTCGACATCGAGCAGCAGGATCGAGAAGGTCATATCGTAGCGGCGGGCGCGTTCGAACTCCTCACGAATCCGCTTGTCGAGCGCGTCAAGTGTCCCGCAGCCGGTCAACGGGTCGACGTGGGCCGCGAGGGCCTGTCGCCGCGAGATGGCGCCGCGACGCTCCTCGGCCTCCAGGAGACGTGCCGTGGCAAGCGCCGCGTGCTCGGCGAAGGCGATATGGCCGGGTGTGAGCGGAGGTTCACCGCGCCTGGTGCGCAGGACCAGCGTACCGACTGCCCTGCCCAGCGGCTGGAGTGGTACTGCGGCGACCGATTCGAGATCCTGCGGCGGCAGCGAGAGCATCGCACGACCGGGCACGGCCTCGAAGAGCGGTGACGACGCGACATCGCGAATAAACAGGGTCTCGCCTGCCGTCAACGATGCGACGGCCTCGGGCCACCGGCCAAGATCGACATCGGCATCACGAATCTTCGGCGCGTCGGTGGCCGCCACGAGCCGACCAGTGGTCCCGCCGTCGGTGTGCAGCAGGCAGCTTACCGATCGCACTTCAATGGCCTGCGCCACGGCTCGAACCAGCGCGTGCAGCATCTCGTCGCGATGAAGCTCCACCGCCACCTTCTGCAGCACCTCGAACAGCCTCAGGTCGTCCACACTCGGCCCGTGAATCGCCACGCGCGGGCATACGAGCCGGGCACGAAGCCTCGCGAGCAGGTGTGCCGAAGGAGTCGGGACCATGATCGCATCGTCGGCACCTGCCTCGGCCGCCCGCACGAGATCCTCGGGATCTCCTGACCCCACGAGGACCACAACCTGTGCCCCGCTCGCGCGGGCAGCGGCAAACGCGCCGACAAGCTGACGGCAGTCGTCGGCCAGCCCGGTGCAGGTCGCCAGCACGAGGGCTGGACGACCGGGGTACTGTTCAGGGTCGTCGGCCTCGGCCACCTGGAAGCCGGCGCGCAGCAGGTCGCGCTCCAGTCCATCGGGTCGACCATCGGCGTCACCGGACAGGATGATCAGCGGACGAGGCGCCCTCCCCTTTGCAGGAGGGCGAACTACGGGAGAGGACGGTTCGATGCGCAAGACTTCAGTCACGCGGCCTCAGCAAAAAGATGCGTCTCAGGGGAAGGCGCCTCCAACGGAACTCCTGGGCGCTCACGTTTCTACGCAGGGTGGGCCTGCCACCGCACCCGGCCGCGGAGCGGCGATCGGAGCGACGGCGATCCAGCTTTTCACCAAGACCCCGAATATGTGGCGGGAACCCGTGGTGACACCGGAGATCGCGGCCGCCTTCCGGCAGGCGCGCGAGGACCACCCGGTCGGCACAGTGGTCTCGCACGATTCGTACCTGATCAACCTCGCCTCGCCCGACCCAGCCATCCGGACCAAGTCAATTGCCGCGTTTCAGGGCGAACTGACCCGCTCCGAGGCCCTCGGGCTCGAGGGGATCGTCTCCCACCCCGGCAATTTCATCGATGATCACGATGCGGGACTCTCGCGGAACGCCGAGGCGATCACCGCATCGCTGCGGGAGGTCCCCGGCAAGGTGATGGTCCTGCTGGAGACCACGGCGGGAACCGGCACGGTGCTGGGACGATCCTTTGAGGAGTTGAGGGACCTTCGGGATCTTATCGGTGATGATGTCCGGCACCGGGTCGGATTCTGCGCCGACACCTGTCACCTCTTCAGTGCGGGGTATGACCTCTGTGGCGACTTTGACGGCGTCTGGGCAGCTTGGGACCGGGTCATCGGACTCGAACACCTGCGCTGCCTGCACCTGAACGACTCCAAGACCCCCTTCGCCTCCCGGAAGGACCGTCACGAGCTCCTGGGAGAGGGTTCGCTTGGCCAGGAACCCTTCCGGCGGATTATGACTGACCCGCGCTTTGCCGGGATCCCCAAGATCCTGGAAACCCCCAAGGGCGACATCGACGAGGTCACGAATGATCGGCGAATGCTCGCCCTGCTACGTGGATTCGCCACTCCGATTTGACCCTGTCCCCGGTTCACGGCACCTTTGCAGGATGCCACGACCTCACCGCACACTCATCCTCGCCCTCGTTGGCTTGCTGGCGGGGCCGGGAATCCTCCGTGCCCAGAGCTCTGTCCGCCTCAGTGCGGGTGCCACGCTTGGCACCCCGCTGGTGCGCGACGAACTCGGTGGCCCGATCACCCTGAAGCCGGCAGTGGCCCCGACCATCTCGGTCGCCGTGACGCATCCGGTGGGGCTCGGCTACCGCCTGATGCTCGAGGGACAATTCGGGACTTCGCAGCTTCGGGTCACCGACCGCGGAGAAACGGACGACCTCGGGAGCCTGCGGACGATCGGTGCGCTGCTGCTGCTCGACGGACCGATTCGTGGTGCGTTGCACTGGCAGGCGGGCGGCGGGGCACTCGCGTATCGTCCGGCCGACAAGCTCGGTGTGTTTGCGGGCGATTCACCCACGCGCTGGCTGCTCGCAGCGGGCGCGAACTGGTCCCGGCCGCTCACGTCGGACCTCAATCTGCTGATCACGGCACGTTACGACTACTCGACCTTCACGACCAGGCGACTCGACCAGGTCGGCTATTCACAGTTCACCACGGTACAGCGCATCGGCCTCTTCGCCGGCGTGGAGCGGAGGTTTTGATGCGACGACTCCTGCCGCTTGGCCTCGCCCTCCTCGCCGTGACCGCCTGCTCTGACCTGGTGACGCCGCTGCGAACCAATCCCTACGAGTATCGCAAGTTCATCTCGAAGGGGCTTCCCGATGGATCAGTGGACACGGTCCTGTTCCACTGGCCACGCAACTTTCTCCCGGTGCGCGTCTGGGTGGCCGCAGACGACCCGCTGCGCCCGCACATGACCACCGCCATCGATCGCTGGAACGCCACCTTCCTCTACGGTGAGTTCCGCGCGATGATGGTGAACGACTCGAACGCCGCCGATGTCATCGTCCGGAATGTCGTGGCACCTGCTGGCGGCGAGGCGCCGCCGATCACCCTCTCGGCCTTCGCGCCTGAATGTCGCGGCGAGACGGACCTGTTCTACAATCTCTCGGCCCGGACCATCATCCTGCCGGTCCGGATGTACATCTACCCGCGCTTCAGTACCACGCCACCGGGCCTCGATGATTGCTACCGCATCACGGCAACCCACGAACTGGGCCACGCACTGGGGCTGCTGGAGCATTCGCCCAGCGCCAGTGACCTGATGTTCAGCGATCCCGTCCTCGACGGGATCAGTGAACGCGACCGGATTACGGCCGAGACGGTGTATCACCTGCCTGCGACGTACACGCCAGTCAATCGGCGCTGACCCCCTTTCTCGATTGTCCCTGATGGAGATTTGATGACTGCCAAGTCTGTGCCCCAGGATGTCGCCGCACCGTCGTGGGTCAAGCATCCCGGCCTGGTGGAGTGGGTCGGCGAAATTGCCGCCCTGACGCAACCGGACCAGATCCACTGGTGCGACGGATCCCAGGAAGAGTACGATCAGCTCTGCGCCGAGATGGTGGAGTCGGGCACCTTCGTCAAGCTGAATCCGGCCAAGCGCCCCAATTCCTACCTCGCCTGTTCCGACCCCGCGGACGTCGCACGCGTCGAGGACCGCACCTTCATCTGCAGCCATCGCAAGCAGGACGCCGGCCCCACGAACAACTGGGTCGATCCGCGCGAGATGCGCACGAAGCTGAAGGGGTTGTTCACGGGTTGTATGCGCGGCCGCACGATGTATGTGGTCCCATTCTCGATGGGTCCGGTGGGCTCCCCACTCTCGCACATCGGCGTGGAGCTCTCCGACTCGCCGTATGTCGTGGTGAATATGCGCATCATGACGCGAATGGGTCGCGCCGTGATCGAGTCGCTCAAGGGCGGCAGCTTCGTTCCCTGGGTGCACTCAGTGGGAATGCCACTCGCCGCGGGGCAGCAGGACGTGAAGTGGCCCTGCAACGCCGAGCAGAAGTACATCGTGCATTTCCCCGAAGACCGCCAGATCTGGTCGTTCGGCTCGGGCTATGGCGGCAACGCGCTGCTGGGCAAGAAATGCTTCGCACTGCGGATCGCCTCGGTGATGGGACGCGACGACGGCTGGATGGCGGAACACACGCTCATCCTGGGCGTCGAGAGCCCTGAGGGCGAGAAGACGTATGTCGCGGCCGGTTTCCCGAGCGCCTGCGGCAAGACCAACTTCGCGATGCTGATTCCGCCCGAGGGCTATGAAGGATGGAAGGTCACCACGGTCGGTGACGACATCGCCTGGATCCGGCCCGGCAGCGATGGAAAGCTCTACGCCATCAATCCCGAGGCGGGATACTTTGGCGTGGCACCGGGCACCTCGTGGGAGACGAACCCCAATGCGATGGCCACAATGGAGAAGAACTCGATCTTCACCAACGTGGCCCTCACCGAGGACGGCGATGTCTGGTGGGAAGGGCTCACGAAGGAGCCACCCGCGAAGCTCACCGACTGGCAGGGCAAGGCGTGGACACCGGATGCCGGTCGCCCGTCATCCCACCCGAATGCGCGCTTTACGGCCCCCGCATCGCAGTGCCCGTCGATTGATGCCGCGTGGGAAGATGCCGCAGGCGTACCCATTTCGGCGTTCATCTACGGCGGTCGGCGCGCAACCACGGTACCACTCGTTTACCAGGCCTTCAACTGGAATTTCGGCGTGTACCTCGGCGCCACGATCGGCTCGGAAACCACGGCAGCCGCCGCGGGCGCCACGGGTCAGGTGCGTCGCGACCCGTTCGCGATGCTCCCGTTCTGCGGCTACCATATGGGCGATTACTTCAACCACTGGCTGCAGATGGGTCGCGGATTGAGCGAGCCGCCGCGCGTTTTCTGCGTCAACTGGTTCCGCAAGGACGCCAATGGCAAGTTCATCTGGCCGGGCTACTCGCAGAATATGCGCGTGCTCGAATGGGTGGTGAACCGGGTGCACGGTCGCGCGAGCGGCATTGAATCACCGATTGGCTGGATGCCGCGCTATGAAGATCTGCGCTGGGATGGAGTGACCTTCCCGAAGGAGACCTTCCTCTCCTTGATGGAAGTCGATCGTGAGCAGTGGAAGTCGGAACTGCTCTCGCATCGTGAGCTGTTCGAGAAGCTCTATGACCGGCTGCCGCAGGAATTCATGTATATGCGCGAGCTGATTCTCTCTGCGCTCTGGCGTTCGCCAGAGACCTGGCGACTCGAGGCAGAGACGGTCTGACCGTCACGCCCGGGGAACCGTAACAACAACGCGGGGCGAGCCAGTACGGCCCGCCCCGCGTTGCATTGCCGCATCAGTGGACTCAGGCGCTACGGCGCTTCCGGCGCGCGGCACCGGCCATTCCGAACAGGCCGGTCGCAAGTAGCGTCATCGTCGCGGGCTCGGGAACCACTTCCTCGCCGCCCGACGGCACGCGGTCGAAGCTGGCGATGAAGGCCAGATCGGAACCAGTCAGGCCATCCCAATCGCTGGTGTGATCGGTGCCGTTCTGGAAGACGAAGTTGCCGCCGCCATACGGCGCATCATAGCGTGCACCGATGCCCATCGTCCCGGGCCCGGTCAGCGCGTCGAGGAAGAAGATGTATGACTCGCCTCCTGTCAGCAGCGAAACCCCGCCCGTATTGAACGTGTATTGCTGCCACCCCGCTGAGCTTGTGCCGGCGAATATTCCACTAGTCCAGAGCACAGAGCCGACCGCGCTTCCTGTCCACGTGCCGACATTGGCCGTGAAGGTCTCGTTCGCCCCACCGCTGTTCTCACGCAACCAGAAGCTCCAGCTGTTGAGATACTGGGCCGGGGCCTGGAAGACCTGGCCGTAGGCGTCGGTACCATCCACACCGAGGGGGAAGTAGTAGTCAGTCCCGTTCCACCCTGTGTAGGTGTCGACCGTCACCTGCGCCGAGAGCGAGGATGCCCCAGCGAGCGTGACGGTGGCGACAAGCGCGAACAGGGTTTGACGAATTGAGCGCATACGGACTCCTGAAGGGTGATGCGTAAACCGGAGGATCTGGGCACTGCCGTTGTTGGGATGGGAGCGGGATGCGCAATTTCTGAACCGCCTGAACGCCGCCCTCGCAACGGGAGGTAACGCACTGCAGTATATTGTGTTGCAGCATCCTGCGGCGCCGAGGTACGGTCGGCCACCGCGCCACACTGTGGCCCGGAGTCCACACCGCGACACCACAATGAATCCCCGGGGAACCGTGATCGCACGCCAAGCGACTGAGATCATCCGCGACCCGCTCTGGGACAACATCCGCCTGGAGCCGGCCGCGGTGGCCGCGCTCGATACCCCCACCGTCCAGCGGCTCCGGCACGTGCGCCAGCTCGGCCACGCCTTCCTGGTCTACCCCGGGGCGACGCATTCCCGCTTCGAGCACGCGCTCGGCGCCTACCACCTCACCCGACGGGCGCTTGCGTCGTTGAACGATCGAGGCGATCTCGACGATGTGAGCGAAGAGGAGCGCCTCGCGGTGCGCCTCGCGGCGCTCCTACACGACATCGGCCACTACCCATTTTCGCACGCGCTCGAGGAGGCCGGCTTCACCCACCACGAAACACTGGGCGCGGCACGACTGCAGATGGGTGAACTCGGGAAGGTACTGCGTGACGTGGGGGGTGAGGCCCTGATTGAGGCCATTGCAGCGCTGATCCAGGGAACCAGTCAATCACCGCTTGCGGGACTGATTTCCGGATCGATCGATCTCGACAAGATCGACTACCTCAGTCGCGATGCGCGGATGTGCGGCGTGCCGTATGGCCAGGTGGACGTCGACCGGTTGCTCGCCTCCATTTCCCTGCTCGACGACGGCAGCGGCGGGCGCGAGGTGGGCGTGCAGGAGAAAGGAACCAGCGCACTTGAATCACTCCTCTTCGCCAAGTACCAGATGTATCGCAACGTCTACTGGCATCACGCCGTGCGCAGCGCCACCTGTATGTTCAAGCGCGCAGTGCGCGCCACGGTAGCCACCGGCGCAATCGATGCAAGCATCGTCGCCGACGCCACCGACGGCACCCTCACCACCCTGCTGCTTGAGCACGACCCTACTGGCCTCGCGCGCGGGGTGCACGAACGCCGACTGTTCAAGCGGGCACTCGACCTTCCAGCTACCGCCGTGCCTGAGGAGATGCCGGAGTGGATCTGGACCGATCCCGAGCGGCTCGAAGTGACCGAAGATGCCCTGGCCGAGTCTCTCGGACTGGCGCGAGGCGGCGCGCTGATCGATTACCCGGAACGCGCCAATATGCTGCAGGTCGACTTGCCGCTGCTGACGCGCAGCGGTGCAGTGGAGCGGCTCACCGATGAAGGGCGTGCCGGCCAGCTTGGCCTGCCGCAGGTGGCCGACGAACTCTATCGGACGGCGCGGCGGCTGCGCATCTTCACGAGCGAGCCCCGCAGCCTCGATACCATTCCGCGCGAGTTGTTCTCGACCCCCTGAACGCCCGAGTCCCGGATGCGATCGCTCCTCCTGCTCCTCGCGCTCGCTGCCTGCGGACACTCGGAGCCGTTCGTTTCCGCACCGGCAGGGGCAACCGGTCCATTCGCGCCCGATGGACAGCTCACGATCAATGCACTCGGCCTGGTCGACTGGACGGGAGACGGATCCGGGATCCTCGTCCTCACGTCGCGACCGACCGAGCAGTATGACCTGCTTCTGCTTCCCGGAGGGGGCCGCAAGGATCCCCAGGACAACTGCCTGGGGCTGATCCCGCCGGACGGCGGGAGTATGTCGTGGCAGCTCTGCGACCGGACCCTGAGCCACTACCGCGATTCAACCGATGTGTTCGTCACTGCATCCATCGGGACCGGTGGCCGGCTGCTCTACGTCCTGAGTCATCAACGCCCGGGCTTCTTCTTTCCTGTGGGGCTCGAGGCCGAACTCTGGCTGGGCTCCATCCACGAGCCATACGCGGCCCGCCGTCAACTCTATCGGCTCTATCGTGACGACAATGGCCATCCCACGGTTGCCCCTGACCAGGTCAACTGGCTCGGCGCTGTCCAGTGGGGTGGGTCGGACGATTTTTTCGCCAGCGCCTACTACCTTCGCCCCGACGGGCAGAGGACAGCCTTCGGAATCGTGCACGGTGTGATCGGTACCGACACAACGGCGCTGACCATTCTGCCGGGAACAGCGACCCTCGATGGTTTTGTTGTGGCCGAAGGCGGGAACACCCTGGTCTTTTCCAGACCAGGCCTGATTATCGCGAGCATCCCCGGCACAGGAGGAGCAGAGCGCGTCATCGCCACACTGCCCCCGGCGCCGTCACGCGGCATCAGCAGCCTGAGTTGCAAGCTCCAGACCTGCCTCGTGGTGACCCAGGAGGAGGGGAGTAACGGAATCAATTCGAGCAACATCTGGCGCATCTCGCTCACGACAGGCACCGCGACGATCCTGCGCACCTTTACCGCCGCACTGGTCCCGCGCCTCGCGCGCCTCTCACCCGACGGCTCGCGCGTGGTGGTCCAGAAAGGGGATGGCCGTCTCTACCTCCTGACCGATCTGCCCCTGTGATGCACGGCAGAGACGGCTAGCAGCCGTTGCTCCCCGGATTCCTGTCGCGTGCATCCCTCGCCGGCAGCGTACCGTCGAGCCGCAAGGCATAGGCGTCCTGGACCTGCTGACCGTCATACCGGATTGACTGGAGGATCTGGGCCGGCCGCGATTTCGGGCTGCTCAATGCATACCAGTTGTTGGTGGACTCAGTGTATACCGGGCCGCAACGCACCAGCTGCACTTGGACGCCCTTTTCGTACACCACGCCCAGCATATGCTCTCCGCGCGGGTGCATTCCCATCTCATCGAAGTAGATGTTCTTCACCTGGGTGGCCGTGCCCGAGGCCATCACCGAGAACTCACGCCCGGCCAGCGTCACGACGCCAGAGAGCATCATCGAGTTGGGATCGTTCTTGAACGACAGATCCGCCCGCTTCGGACCGGCGGTGTCCCACGCGATGCGAGTGGGAAGCGCGGCCAGGGCCTTCCAGTCGTACAGTGGCGGACCGGCCGCCGGCACCAGCAGCGACACCACGATCTGTGCGAGCTGTTCGTGCGGCTTGGTGGTGCTGACCGGAGCGCGCGCGACCCCGGCCGCACACTGCTCACTGTACAGCGCGAGCTGGTTCGGTTGCAGCTTCGGCAGCGTCGCCCCGGCGCTCAGCACGAAGCCTTCCGTGGGTCGCGGATTGCTGCCGCTCTGGATTGACAGGACTCCGGGCGAATTCTTCACGCCGCTCAGGCGATACCAGTTGGTGCTCGTCGCACCAGGTCGCAACGGACAGCGCGCCAGTTCGGTCGCAAACCCGGCCTCACTCAGCGCAGCGAGTACGGCGGTCTCGCCGATCGGCGCCCCGGCGTTCCGGAAATAGAGATTCCCGACCATCGTGCGCGCCCCGGTCGCCACCACGACGAGGGCCTGACCGCCCACGGTTGCGACGCCCTGGCGCGCAAAGCACCCGCCATCGGGGAGACAGTTCTGCAACATCGTGGGCGCCTGCCCGCCCCATTTCACCAGCGGCAGCCGCTCGATGTCATCCCATCCCGCCGGGCTGGGCATCGCGAGATACGCCTTCACGATGCCAGCGAAATCTCCCGCCGGTGCTGGCGCCGGGCGCGATGCCGGCAGCGACAGGCTTCCCGCGATCAGCAACCCGAACACCGAATGCATTCGTTTGATCATTGTGGCTTCCTCTTGAGGCGCGCCTTGACCTCGTCCATCAGCTCCTTCGCCGACTTCACAGTCGCGGCGGCACTCGCCCGACTCCCGAGATCGTGGAAGGCCACGACGTAATCACGTGACTCGCGGAGCTGCCGGCTCGGCAACACTTCCAGCCCTGTGAGCGTCACCTCGTAACTCCAGGAGGTGCCAATCTGCTGATTCAGGGAATTGAAGCGCACCACGATAAAGCTGATGTCCCTGCTCTGCCCGGGCTGCAGCACAAATTGCGGGTCAGCCGCGGCCGATGTGATGAGGCCGATCCCCTTGAAGTTGACATCGTGCGTGCCCGGCCTGCCATAAACGTAGCGGTTGCCGAGATTGTCAATCGCGCCGCTGCTCCCCGACTTGTACCCGAGGATAATGGGCGCATTGGTGACGTTCCGGACCCGCAGCCCCACATCGAGCGTGTGATGCCGGACGTTCGTTGCACCGGGGGTCAGCGATCGCACCTCGGCGATGAACTGACCGGCGTTGTAGCAGCGCACGTTACCGGCGCAGGGGTCGGATGCCTCGGCGGGTGGATGGTCCGGACCGGGTGCGGCTGCAGCCGTCGGGGCGGCTGCAGCGGCCGGCGGCGGCGCACTGGCCACGGTGGTCGTGGGCACCCAGCCGTCGCGGAAGCCGCGGAACTGCAGCGCGTGTTCGCGCCCGAGACGGAACTGGTTCCCGGCAATGGGGTCGATCTCGCGAATCGAGAACTCCATCACCCAGCTGGTGCCGAAGATCTCGTTGCGGTTGGCCGGCCGCCACGACATCTCGATCCGCGCATCGCTGCTCTCGCCGGGCTGGAGAATGAACTTCGAATCAAAGGTGTTGTTGCTGATGACTCCGATGCCGCGAACCCCAGTCGCGCTGGTCACCTCAAAGCGGTGTCCCTGGTCGTCGGTCGCGATCCCCGACCCGGCCACATACCCCAGGATCAGCGGCCGGTTGAGCTTGTTCCGGAGCCGGACTGTGGCGGTGACCACCTTGTAATAGCTCACCGAGCTCGTCCGGAAATCGGTCACCGTCGCCACGAACGACGGTACTTCCGTGCAGGCCGCCTGGCCGGCACAGGGGTTCGGGGCCTGGCTAGGGGCGTGGGTCACCGCACTCAGGAGCAGCGCGGCGGCAAGAAGTGAACGGGTGGCGGTCATTGGCGACTCCGGGCAGTGCTGGAAGGAGGAGATCCCCAACGGTCAGGGAGGGGTCCACCGTGCATTGCGCAGGAGCCTGCAGAAAAACGTCATCCCCGCTTGGGGGCGGGGATGACGGGCTTCAGACGGGAGCGCTGCCCGGGTCAGCCGTGCTTGACGGGGATCTCGCCGGTGGGCGGCGACACTTCTTCGATGCGCACCAGGATCGTGGTGATGTTGTCGAGGCCGCCACGATGATTGGCATCGGCGATCAGCTTGTCCACCATCTCCTCCAGCGGCAGGTCGCTCCGCATCACCTCGGCCACATCTTCGTCCTCCAGCATCCCGGTCAGTCCGTCCGAGGCGAGCAAAATCAAGTCGCCGGCTTCGAGCGTGCCGAGGTAGAGGTCGGGCACGACATCACCACTGGAGCCGACACAGCGCGTGATCACGTTGGCATAGGGATGGATCCGTGCCTCTTCCGGCGTGAGGCGGCCGGCGTCGACCTGCTCCTGCACGTAGCTGTGATCCTTGGTGAGCTGGGTCAGCACGCCGCCGCGCAGGAGATAGGCGCGCGAGTCGCCGACCTGTCCGATGAGGTAGCGCCGCGGCAGCAGGTTGAGCACGGTGGCCGTGGTGCCCATCCCCCGCTTGTCGTGTTCCTGCAGCGTGCGCCGGAAAATGGCAGCGTTGGCCGCGCGAATCGCGCCCACCATCTGCGCCATCAGTTCGTCGTCACTCATCCCGCGCACGGGCCGGAATTCCTCGGCCACCATTCGCGCCGCCATCTCGCTCGCCACTTCTCCGGCGGCGTGCCCCCCCATCCCGTCCGCCACCACGAAGAGACCGCGATCGCTCGCCATCATATAGCTGTCTTCGTTTCCGGAGCGAACGACCCCGACATCGGTGCGAGCAGCGCAGGAAAAGCGCATTCAGCTGGCCTGGAGGAGGAAATAGGTCAGTGCCACGATCGCCACGGTCACAATCGCCGCTATCAACCATACGCGCCTGGAGTCGGGTTCGGACTCCGGCAGGATCAGGAACGGACTGGACGCCTCGTGGTACTGCAACAGATGTTCCGGCGCCGGCGTGGGAACCGCCAGGGTGCCGGAGGGTTCCAGCTCTCCTGGCGCGTCCGCCAGCTCGGGCGAAGCGACCCACTGATCGCGCGGATCGAAGGCCAGCCGGACCTCTCCCAGCCGGATGTCGGAGCCCGGGGCGAGCCACCCTGATTCCTCCACCTGCTGACCATCCACCACGGTCCCGGCATAGGCCTGAAGCGACCAGAGGCCCTCCTGGAGCGATAGCCGGGCGTGCTCCGGGGCCACGGTCGGGGCCACCAGGACGACATCGTTCCCCGGGGCGCGACCGATCCGGGTCGTGAACGAGCGAATGGGGTACTCCCCGCTCCCACCGATCCCCGAGCGCACCCGGAGCACTGCCAGCACGGGTCCCGCCGCTTCACCCAGCGCGGGCACCACCGTCCCGGGCCTGGGGTCGTGACGCAGATTTCCGTCCAGGGGAGGCTCCGGATCCAAGGGTTCGTGGAGGGGGGTCGGGAAAGCTATCCGCCGCCTAGGGAGGGGGGCAAGCGAAATCACTGAATCAGCTGGAATCGACCTCGATCTCCCGCACCCCGGCACGCATCCAGCTGGAGAAGACTGCGAAGCCAAAGGCGATCGTGAACCAGCTCAGGATACAGCGCCAGACGAGGGTGTAGATCGGCGTCAGCTCCCGCGGGAGGTAGAGGCTCATCACCGCCGCAGAGAGAACTTCCGCGACGCCGGACGCGCCCGGCGTGGGGGCGAAGTAGAGCAGGAAGGTGATCAGTGTCTGCAGGAGCAGCACGTCGATGAACTGCGCCTCGACACCCACGGCGCGCAATGCGACGTACCCGGCGAGCAGCTTGTTCGCGTGACTCGGCCCGGAAACAATCGTCGCCCACAGGAGCGCCAGCCAGCCACGCGGGGTGTTGAACGCCTTCATACTCGCGTGGGCCTGATCGATGCCCGCGTGCAGCGACTCGAGCCGGGCGGCCACTTTCTGGTTTCTGCGCCCAAGCGCCCCGGCAAGCCGGTGCACGAGCGCGGAGATCAGCTTCGGCGCGATCAGCACGACCAGCAGCAGCACACCGAGAAATGCGAAGATCCCCATACTGCCCTTGAACAGATCGAGCAGCGACAGTCCGAGCACGTTGCCGCGCTCGCCAAGCGATCGACCGGCGCCGAGCAACAACGCGAGCGGTCCGGAGATCGCAAAGAAGACGACCGTGGCAATGAACGACATCAGCGTGATGGTCATCGCCTTCGACACGGGAATGCCGGCCCGCTTCATCGCATAGACCATCATCGGCGAGGCGCCCGCCTGCAGCGGGGTGACGTATGCACCCCAGGCACCCATCCCGCCAGCGATCACCATTCCCCAGAAGGGCGGACGTGGGTGCACCTCTCGAGCCAGGATCCAGAGCCGGAGTCCGCCGCCGAGCCAGTCCATCGACGCGAGGCAGAGGCCCACCAGCACCCAGCGCCAGCGGATCTGCCCCAGCGATGCCACAAAGCCGGCGCCATCGTCCCCGTAGAAGAGCACGGCGACGTAGCCAACCAGCGAGATGAGAACGAAGAGGGAGAATCCCCGGCGAAGCGCCTTGGGCGTGAGGAGAGCCATTGCGCCAAACGTACGTTCAAAGTCCCAAACCGAGAAGTGGCCCCACGACCGATGATCGATAGTTGTATCGCCTGGCCTGCATTACGTTTCACTCGTGCCTCGCCCCGTCATCCGCGTGGTCAACGCGCGTCAGCACAACCTCAAGGGAATCACGGTCGAGATCCCGCGTCGCAGCCTCACGGTGGTCACCGGACCATCAGGCTGTGGCAAGAGTTCGCTCGCCTTCGACACCCTCTATGCCGAGGGGCAGCGGCGCTACATCGAGTCGCTGTCCACCTACGCCAAGCAGTTTCTCGAGCGGATGCCCAAGCCGCTCGTCGATCGGATTGAGGGCATCGCCCCAGCCGTAGCGATCGAGCAGCGCGCGCCAGCGATGTCGTCGCGTTCCACCGTTGGAACGGCCACCGAGGTCTACGACTATCTCCGCCTGCTCTGGGCCCGGATCGGGGAGCAGTTCTGCATCGTCTGCGGCTCCCCGGTGCGGCGCGACACGCCACAATCGAGCACCGACACCGTGCTCGCCCAGCTCACTGGCCGGCTGCAGGTGGCGTTCCCCTTGCCGCCCTCGGCGCACGTCTCGCATACCGGCACCGTGGAGAACCTTCGCGCGCTCGGCTTCGTGCGACTGCAGGTCGATGGCACGGCGTATCACCTCGACGAACTTCCCGAAGGACTCGACCTCGTCGCGGCCGGTGAGGTGCTGGTCGTGGTCGACCGCCTGATCGCCGACGCGCCGCAGGCGGGCCGCATCGCCGAGGCGATCGCCACCGCCTTCGACGAAGGCGAGGGCATCGCGATCGTGCTGGGTGAGCAGCAGCGCCTGCGCTTCACTGAGTTCCCTGCCTGCAGCAACTGCGACACGCCGGCCGTGGTCGTGACACCGGCACTCTTCTCGTTCAACAATCCGCGCGGCGCCTGCCCCACCTGTAACGGTTTCGGCGCCGTGCTGGAGTATGACCTTTCGCTGGTCGTGCCCGACCCGGAGCGCTCGATCAGCGACGGCGCAATCGACCCCTGGACGAAGCCACGATATGAGGCCAAGAGGCAGCTGCTCGCGACCACCGCGAAGAAGCTCGGTGCCTCCGTTTCGGCACCCTGGCACACACTCCCAACCGACGTACGGGACACCCTGCTCCACGGCAAGGCCGGCAAGTATGTCGGCATCTTCCCCTCGCTCAAGGCGCTCGAGGCCAAGCGCTACAAGCAGTACATCCGGGTCTTTCTGCGACAGTACCAGATGGCGCACGAATGCCCGAGCTGTCACGGCGCCCGGCTGCGTCCTGAGGCGCTCGCGGTACGCGTGGCCGGCCAAAACATCGCCGAGGTCTCGGCACTGAGTGTCGACCGGCTGCACGACTGGTTCGCGAGCCTCGATCTCACCGAAATGGCACGGGTGATCGCCGACCTGATCCTCACCCAGGTCGCCAGCAGGGTGGAATACCTCCGCGACGTGGGCCTCGGCTATCTCACCCTCGAGCGCCAGACTCGCACCCTCTCGGGTGGCGAGGCGCAGCGCATCGCCCTCTCGAATGCACTCGGTTCACGACTGGTCGACGCGCTCTACGTGCTCGATGAACCCTCGATCGGCCTGCACCCGCGCGACACCGACAAGCTGCTCGCGCTGCTGTTCCGGCTGCG
>JAZJZU010000041.1:3801-24342 GCA_040389605.1 Gemmatimonadota bacterium | reverse complement strand
CAGGTGCGGCGCTCCCACTAGCTCGCGCGGTGCCGTGCGCCGCGCAGATTCCCGAGACGACTGAAGCCCCGAGACGCGCGTCCCGGGGCTTCGAGTTTTCCAGAGATCCGCGCCGCGCGAGGAGCGGCGCCAGCCCGGGCGCCACACTACGCGTGGCGCCCGACCTCGTCCAGTCTCCCCACCGCCCGAAGCGCCGGCGCGAGTCGCGCCGTAACCGCGACCACGATCAGGGTCATCCCTCCGCCGAGGAGCACGGCCGGCACCGTCCCGAAGAGCCGTGCCGTGAGCCCCGATTCGAAACTGCCGATCTCGTTGCTTGAGCCGATGAAGATGGCGTTCACGCTGGTTACGCGTCCCATCAGGTGATCGGGCACCAGCAATTGCAGCAGGGTGGAGCGCACCACCACGCTGACCATATCGACGGCTCCTCCCAGCATCAGGAAACCGAAAGAGAGCCAGATGTTCCGGGAGAGCCCGAACGCTATCGTGGCCAGCGCAAACACCACGATCGCCTGGAACATCGCGCGACCAGCGCGCTGCATCGGTGGTCGCCAGGCGAGCCAGAGCGACATCAGCACCGCCCCCACCGCCGGGGCCGACCGCAACACCCCGAGCCCCCAGGCGCCAGCGTGCAGGATATCGGCCGCGAAGACGGGCAGGAGTGCGACGGCCCCTCCAAACAACACCGAGAAGAGGTCGAGCGTCATTGCCCCGAGGAGGATCTGCTGTCCCTTCAGGTAGCGGATTCCCGCCTTGAGCGATTCGAGGATCGGCTCGGCCACCTCGGGCGCGGCAGGCACACCGCGGAAGCGGATCGAGGCGAGCGCCGTGAGCGCGGCCACAATGAGGGCGGCATCCACGAGGTAACTGCCCTGGGAGCCGATCCAGGCATTGAGGATTCCGCCAATGGCCGGACCGATCACCGCGCCCAGCTGCCACACGGTACTGCGCCAGGTCACTGCATTGGGCTGCAGTTCGCGCGGAACCATCGCCGCGGCGAGCGCCGTGCGGGCGGGCTGCAGGAAGGCGCGTGCCACCCCGCTCAGCGCGATCACGGCATACGCGCCGACGATGCGGTAGTGCGCGGCGTCTCGCGGCAGCCCCGCGAGGGCTGCGAGGGCGAGCGAACAGCAGAGCAGCACGACCGTGGCGATGAGGGCGAGGCGGCGTCGGTCCATCCGGTCGGCCACGTGGCCGCCGAAGAGCGACGAGGCAATGTTCGGGAGTGCCTCGGCCAGTCCGATCAGGCCAAGTGAGAGCGGGTTGTGGGTGTCGAGGTACATCTGCCACGCGACCACGACCCCCTGGATCTGGATCCCGAGGGTCGTGGTGAAATGCGCAGCGAGGAATCGGCGGAAATCGGGAATGCGAAGTGCCGCGCGGGGGTCGTGCATTCCCAAAGCTAGCAGGGCCCTTCGTTCCTCCGCAGCGTTCAGCGCTTCCGAGCGGGAGAGCGGACCGGGGGAGGCATCCAGAGCTCGATGGCATCGGTCAGCAGCCGGGTTCGGGCCTCGGGCGGCATCGCCACGAGAAACTCCCGCCCCCCCGCCGCCAGCACGGGATAGCGTCGGTTGTATTCGGAGAGCGCGGGCGCGAGCAGGAAGTCGGGGACCGTCGTGCGCCCGACCAGCACTCGCTCAAGCCGGAGGCGCATTATGCCGTACTGCGCCTGCGGCATCGACAGTTCCGCGGTGAACACCGAGGTGGAATCGAGGAACGAAAAGATCGGGCCGAGTTCGGAGCGCGCCTCAGGGGGAAAATCCATCAGCCGGCCACGAATCCTGATCCGGGAACTGTCGGCCGAGACCCGGAATGCGAGGGAGTCGTCGAGCTTCGTCACACCCAGGCGCGCCAGCAGGTAGGCCGTAAAATCTCCGACATCCACGCTGTCGCTCAGCTTCTTCCGATCAACGAAGACCGAGTCCACCGCCCCGCCGGCGCGAGTGACCCCGGCATTGGTGATGAGCGAACCAGGTGCCTGGGCACTCAACGGGGCCGCCGCCGCGCAGGGCAGCAGGAGGGTGCCGACGAAAAGCGTTCGTGTCACAAGAGAACGTAGGACCACGTGCCTGCTCCTGGGGAGACTGTGCTGCGTAGGACGCCACTGCGTTTGCAGATGCACACACCGGCAGCATCGTTGCGAGAGATCAGCTAAAATTACCGTGGTCACACCGGGCCGCTGGCCACACCACACCCAGGATTCCGCCGATGCGTCGACCGCTTGCCGTCTTTCTTTGCACCGTCGCAATCGCCATCGCGGCGCAGCCCGCTGCCCAGGCGGCCGCCCCGATCGCGATGCGCTGGGGGCCGATGGGTCACCGCATCGTGGGCCGGATCGCCGCCACGCGACTCACCCCCGAGGCCGCGCGCGAGGTGTCCCGCCTGCTCGATGGCGGCACCCTCGCTTCGGTGGCGAACTGGGCCGACTCCTTCCGCGTGACCCACCCCGAGACGGGACCCTGGCACTACGTCGACATCCCGACCTGGGAGTCAAGCTACAACCCCGAACGCGACTGCAAGGATGGCAAGTGCGTGATCGCGGCGCTCACCAGCCAGATCGCAATTCTCGGCGACAAGCGCCGCCCCAGGGATGAGCGTGCCCAGGCGTTGCGGTTCGTGGTGCACTTCGTGGGTGATATGCACCAGCCGCTGCACGCGGGCGAGCGTGGCGACAAGGGGGGCAACGACGTCAAGCTCACCTTCAACGGCAATCCCGGCAACCTCCATTCCGTCTGGGACAGCGGCCTCCTGAACGCCACGGGGGAGAGCGAAGATGCGCTGGTGGCCTCGATCACGGCACGCCTCGCGCAGCGTGGCGACATCCGGTGGATCGAACGGGGGTCGATCGTCGACTGGGCGATGGAGTCACACGACGTCGCACGCGATGTGGTCTATCGCTTCGTCCCGCCCTCCCTCGTGCTCGGCCCTGAGTACCTCCGCGAAGTGCGGCCCGTGCTCGAAGACCAGCTCCTGCGGGGTGGCGTGCGCCTGGCCGCCGTGCTGAACCGGACACTCGACGACTGACGCGCCGCACGACCACGCCCCCCGGACTCCCAGGAGTCCGGGGGGCGTTGCAGTGACGGCGACCGCAGTCAGGCTGCCGTGTCGTAAACGAACCGCTCGCGCACGATCTTGCCGTCCTTCCAGGTCTGCTGGGCCAGCTGATCCATTGCGACCCGCACTCCGCCCTTGAACGTGACGTCGCCGATCCAGTGAATGACGACGTCGTCACCGTCGACGACCACCGACGGCGCGGACATCGCGTGTACCGCTTCCACTGATCCGACGAATTGCTCCTCGCGAACCCGGTTGGCCGTCTTGCCGACCGTGGGTTCCTTCCGGTTTTCCTGCATCACGACATCCTCGTCGTAGTACTTCTCGAACGCTTCCATCAACTTGCCCTTCGTCACCAGCTGGACGAGATCGTTGGCTGCTTCACGGGTCGACATATGAATGTCCTCGAGTCGGTTATCGGTTGGAATACGCTGACGCCAGCGGGGCGCCAAGGGAACGCGGTGCCGTGCTCGCCTTGAGGAGCAGCCGGTCGAGTGACCAGCGTCCGCTGCCGCGCACCAGCACGATCGCGGCGAGCGTCAGGGCCAGCAGGTGGTACTCGTAGCCTTCCCCGCCCTGGGTGCCGCTCCAGTTCATGAAGAAGTGGTTGCGGTGCACCAGCAGCGCCGCGACGATCAGCACCGACGCCACGCCGAAGGAGGCGATGCGTCCGAACAATCCCAGCACCAGTCCGAGCCCGCCCGCCGTCTCGGCGACAATCGCCAGCACGGCGAAGAACAGCGGAATCCCCTGCGAGGTCATAAAGCCGAGCGTCCCCTCGAGCCCATAGCCACCGAAGAGGCCGAGGGTCTTCTGGAGTGCGTGCGGGAGGATGACCAGGCCGAGCACCACGCGCGCGATGAGCGGGATCGAATCGTTGGATGTTGCGAGCAGACGGCGTAGCATTTGAGCCCTCCCGGGGCACCGGGTGACCTGATCCGGGCCCGAAGGCCCGACGGCGATGGAGGTATCTTAGCACAATATCATTTACCTGTCAAGTATATCCCTGCAAACAAAACCCCTGCGGGCTACGTCACAGGTTGCAACGTGATTGAGGTGGTTTTAGCTGAGGGTGTCGCGGACGCGGTCGAGCAGGTGAATCAGGGTGCTCAATTCTTCGGCCGAAAGGGCGGGCTCGAGGCGTCGGCCCTCTTCATCGATGACTGGAACGATCCGTTCGAGGAGATCCAGCCCTGCAGGGGTGATCCGGCAGATCACCTCGCGGCGGTCGCTCGCGGCACGGCCGCGGCTCACGAGCCCCGCCTTCTCGAGCTTGTCGATGAGCCGGGTAATGGCCGCAGATGGATCGATCAGCCGGCAGCGAATGGCGAGGGTGGGGAGGCCGCCGTCGCCTGCCCCCCGAAGGATCCGGAGCACGTTGTACTGGGCCGATGAAAGCTTGAACGGGGCGAGCGAGCGGGTGACCAGGCGATCAATGACGGAGGCGGTGCGCGCGATGCCCAGCAACGCCTCCTGCGAGGCGTTGCTGAACGGTCGGGTCTGGCCGATCTCCGCCTGGAGGCGGGATGGCTCGCGGGAATGGGAATCGTCAGGCATAGCCACGAAGCTACTCGCTGGTGACAATCAGTGCCCCATCTGGTCGTGCATCGAGCCGCCCTTCCCCATCCGGTCGAGGTCGGCGAGATCGGCGACCGTACCCTTGTTGGAGCGATCGAGCGCGGGCCAGCCTGCCATCGCATCGGGCGCGAAGAGTCCCACCATATGCGCCATTCCGCCCTCGACCAGCAGCTTACCCGTGGGGTTGTCGTAGATGCCAACGACCCGGTACTTCGTACCGCTCTTGAGCTCGATTCCTTTCCCCGAGACGCCCGGCAGCGATCGCGAGACTGCGGTCACCAGCCCCTTCGCTGTCCGGGTGGCGTTGACCTGTGCGATCACCTTGCCCGAGGCGACATCCTCGAGCCGCACCAGCGTGCCGTAGTCGTGCATATGCCCACCGAACGCGAGCAGTCGGCCGCTGGTTGGGACGGTGAATTCGAAGGATCGCTCGCTGTGACCTGGTGGTACGTCGAACGCATCCAGGCCGCCGACGGTGAGGTTGACGTCAGCATAGAACGGGAGCGCGTCGAGCGGCCGCGGGTTCAGGTTCGCAGGGCTGAACGGCAGGTGGACCGTCACGGTCACACCGTTCAGCTCCTTCCCGCTCTCATTGTTCCACGCGAGATAGACGCCCAAGTGCGCCCCCGACTTCAGCGGAACCCCGATGGACTTCGGCACCGTGGCGGCCTCGGTTTCGGCACCCGCGCCGAAGAGGCGCTCGAATGCCGGGTAGACCAGCTGCCGTCGATCGAAGTTGATGCCGATGAGATGGTGAATCATCCTGGTATCGAGCGGCTTGCCGTCGGCCGTGGTCGCCTCGATCCGGAAGCCTCGAAGCCACGCCGTCACCGGCCAGTCGAAGCGGATGACAGGCGTGTTGTGATCGCCCATCATCAGCATCTTCGAATGATCCATCCCGGCCGGCATATTCGGCACGTGAAATGGGCCGAGGGTCACCACCACTTCCTTGCGCGACGGATCGACCCGCACCTGCGCTGAGGGATCGAGGCGCATCGCGCTCGTGGACGGCCCGGAGGCCAGCGAAGCACCCAGAACGAACAGAACCCCCCACATAGCCACTCCCCCTCTGAAAAAGAGATCTCACGCAGGCCAAGCTACAATATGAAACACCCAACCTGAACCCGGAGCATCACTCCAGGGTTCCCTTGCCGATATCGAAAGCAAACATTAGCATATGCGCACATATGCATACCATCTCCCGGTGATCTCGCTTCCCGGACTGATCGGCTTCGTCGCCGTCGGCCTCGCACTCGGCCTGCTCGGCGGCGGCGGGTCGATTCTCGCCGTCCCCGTGCTGGTCCACCTGATGGGACTGTCGGCCAAGATCGCGGTCCCGATGTCCCTCCCGGTGGTCGGAATCGCCGCGGCGTTCGGGGCCTTCACCCGCTGGCGACGCGGAGAGCTGCGGCTCGACACCGTGGTGCTCTTCTCGGTGTGCGCGATGGCCGCGTCGTATCTCGCGGCACGGATCGGAACCGGGATCCCCGATCGTCCTCGGCTGATCCTCTTTGCCATCGTGATGCTCGTGGCGGCAGCGCTGATGTGGCGTCGATCATTTCGCCAGCCCGTCCAGGCGTCGGCGGGGGAACCAGAGGTCACCACGACCGCCTGGAAGATTGTGCCGGTCGCACTCGCGGTCGGCGCCCTCACCGGACTGGTCGGGGTCGGCGGCGGCTTCCTGATCGTGCCGGCCCTCGCGGGTGTGCTCGGACTCTCGATGGCGGCTGCCACGGCAACCTCGCTCGCCGTGATTGCCTTGAATACCGTCGCAGCCGGCGCCGGCTGGATCGGCCGCGTGTCGCTCGACTGGACGACCACCGCGATCGTCACCGCCGCCGCACTCGTCGGTATGGTGATCGGCACCCAGCTCGCCCCGCGCTTCTCGGCGCGCACGCTCACCCGCGCCTTCGCGCTCCTGCTCCTGTTGCTCGCTGGCTTCATGCTGTTCCAGGAATTCAGGACTCCCAGCACACTCTGAGGATACGCCGATGCTCGTCCGCCGTTTCTATGATGATCGCCTCGCGCAAGCCAGTTACCTGATCGCCTGCCAGCGTTCCGGCGAGGCCATCGTCATCGACCCGGCGCGTGACATCACTCCGTATCTCGATGCGGCACGCGAAGAGGGCGTGCGAATCACCCGCGTCACCGAGACGCATATCCACGCCGACTTTGTTTCAGGAGCCCGCGAACTCGCCGCGCGGACGGGCGCCACGCCGCTTCTTTCCGCCGAAGGCGGCCCCGACTGGCAGTATGGCTGGGCTGAGAGCGACGGCGCGGAGCTGCTGCACGATGGCGATGTCATCACCCTCGGTCGCGTGCGCCTTGAGGTCTGGCATACTCCCGGGCACACCCCGGAACACCTCGCGTTCGTCGTCGTTGACTCGGCGCGCAGCGAAGAGCCCGTGGCGATGCTGTCGGGGGATTTCCTCTTTGTTGGCGATGTGGGTCGACCGGACCTGCTCGAGAAGGCGGCGAAGGTGGCCGGAACAATGGACGCGAGCGCGCGCCAGCTCTTTGCCTCCCTGCAGCGGCTCGCATCGCTCCCCGATCACCTGCAGATCTGGCCCGGTCACGGTGCGGGGTCGGCGTGTGGCAAGGCGCTCGGCGCCGTGCCCACGAGCACGCTCGGCTATGAGCGGCGCAGCAACTGGGCGTTTTCCCTTGGCGATGCCGACGCCTTTGTGGCGGCAGTGCTCGAGGGCCAGCCCACTCCCCCCACGTATTTCGGCACGATGAAGCGGATGAATCGAGCTGGCCCGCCGGTGCTTGGCCCGCAAACCCCGCTCGCTGCACTTCCGGCGTCGGCCCTTGAGGCAGCGCTCCACGACAGCGACGTGGTCGACATCCGCGTGGCCGCGGCGTATCGCGAAGGCCACGTGCGCGGGACGCTGAACATCCCGCTCAACAAGTCATTCACCACCTGGGCTGGCTGGCTGCTCCGTCACGATCGTGACATCGCGCTCATCGCGCCCGACGCCGAGAGCGCCGAGCAGGCACGACGCGCCCTGCAGTCGATCGGTCTTGATCGCGTACGAGGAGCGTTCGGACTCGACGTGGTGACCGGTGCTGGCCCCCGTCTCTCGACCGGCAGCACGGGCGACATCCTTGCGACCGATCGCTGGCTCGCAGAGGGACGCCTGATCGTGGACCTCCGGGAGCCCAATGAGTGGGACGCGGGACATATCCCTGGCGCGCAGCACCACCCGCTTGGCACGGTGGCGGCGACCCTGGCCGACGTCGACCGCAGCACACCCATCGCAGTCCACTGCCAGAGCGGTGGACGGTCTGCGATTGGTGCATCGGTGCTCGAGAGAATGGGATTCAGCGACGTCCTCGACCTGAGCGGGGGATGGACCGCCTGGGAGGCCGAGGCGCAGAAGGCCGTGACATCGTGAGCGCAGAAGGATTTTCGCCCGCCGCGCTGATCGAGATGGCCGAGCGCTTCCGTGCGCTAGGCGAACCGGCGCGACTGGCGCTGCTCGAGGCGCTCCGTAACGGGGAACAGTCCGTGGGCGAGCTGGTGCTCATCACCGGGCAGACGCAGGGCAATGTCTCGCGGCACCTCGCGATCCTGCATACCGCCGGGCTGGTCTCTCGCCGTCGCGACGGGATCTACGTCTACTATGGCGTGGCGGACGACGAGGTGTGGACGTTGTGCGACCTGGTGTGCAGCAGGTTGCGGCGCGGCGCCGATGAAATGCGCCGCGCCGTCGGCTAGTCTACGGCCCCTCAAGCAGCAGCGGTTGCGAAGGCGTGAAGGCCCAGGGTGCCGGAGAGCGAATGGAGGCACCCATCAGCTCGGCTCCCTTCATCCGGCCGAAGACGGTCTTCCAGGTGTACACCCCTCCGCTGCCTGCGGCACCCGATATCCAGAGCAACAGGTCATCATCGGCCGGATCGTAGCGGAAGGTTCCGCGATAGATGATGTCGGCGATCTCACGTGACATCCCTCGCCCCACCACGGGAGCGTCGCGCACCGTCCACTGCACGCCGTCTGCCGAGCGCGCGAACATCAGCGCTGGCGTACTGCAGTTGCCATTGGGCTTGGCGCTGTAGAGCGCCCAGTACTCCGCCTTCGAGGGAATCCACTGCACGTCGAGATGCCAGGCCATCGGCGCGCCCGCAGAGAATGTCACTTCTTCGGGTGGCCCCCACGTGAGGCCGTCACGTGAGTGCCTCAGCATCACCCGGGTCGATGCCGCGCCGCAGCCGTAAGCGCCCGCGTCGACGGCCCACATAAGCCAGTCGGTCACGCTCCGGCGCACCACGGCTGGTGACACGACCTGATCACGTGGTGCCGAGAGCACCAGCTCCGGCGCAGACCACTTGACCCCATTGAGGCTGCGGATCAGGTAGATGTCGTTCGAGGGTTCGACCTGGCGATAGTAGAGCCAGATTTCCTGGGTGGCATCGTTGAAGATCACGTCCGGGTCGGACAGGTAGCTCGATGCGGGGGGCGTGACGACTGGATTGTGCAGCCCCAGCGGCCTGCGCCAGCGCCAGGTCCCGGCGCCGAAGTAGATCGAGGGATTCTCCATCACGCGATTTCCCTGCGGATACGGCGTCACCACCAGGACCTGCCCGAAGCGGCCGACGTCCGGGGCGGCGACGTAGTCGGGGTGAACGGTTTCACCCGAGCCGTCGTAGGTGCGCAAGTCGAGCGGAACAAATCGGTCGACCGGGAGCACAATGTCGGTTGAGGGATCGGCGCGAACCTCGAACTCCATCCTGATGCTGTCACTGCGGCCCACTACCCGCGCCACGAGTGTCGCGATACCAGGATTCTCGCCCAGCTCGAGCGTGACGCTGGTGCGGCCATCGCTCGCAGTGCGGGTGGTGTCTTCGCCCGGGAGTCCGTTGACGGCGTGCCAGACGACTCGCTCTCCCGGCATCGGCGCGCCGGCGGAATCGCTCACTCGCAGGTCGATGGGGAAGGTCAGGGAATCTCCCGTCTCGCCAGCCTGCGACGCGCCGGAGACCACTTCGATCCGGAGCGGAGGTGGCGGCGGTGCGGCCGGCTCCGTGGGGGTGCCCGAGCAGGCTGCCGTGAGCAAGACCACAACAAAAGCCCGACTCCCGTGAAGCGGGAGCTGCGACAAGCGAGGCATCTACGCTCATTTGGCTGGAGCACCGGTAGCACTCCTGATGAGAGTGCCGCGATCCGGTGCGCGGTACGGGGGTGGACAAATGTCGGGCGCGGTCCGCATTGCCGCAAGGGCGCGGACCTACCAGCGCGCGCGAACCCCGCGAACGTCGACGTGGAGGAAGGGGCCGTGCGCCCGGGTGGGCTTGTAGGCCGAGAGGCCACCCACGAGTTCGGGGCGCTCGACTTCGATGCGTTCCGCGAGGGCGAGCAACCACTGGGCGTCGGAGCGGTTGACCCGACCGTCGCGATTGAGGTCGTCCATCCGGCCGTCGCCGTTGCCATCGACGAAGACATCGGCGGCATTGCCGTACATATGCTGGGAATCCTTGGCGCGCCCGCCGCGTCGGCCAACCCCTTGCGCGTTGTACTGCGGCGTGCGGAATCCCGACATCACCACGAGGTGACCCGAACGACCCGAAGCCTCGAGGGCGTCGCCCAGCAGTTCCAGCTTGTCGAGCAGCTTCGGCTCGAGCACCAGGTACTTCGGCCAGACGTTCGACTGATCGTGCGTGAGAAAATCTGCGAGCCGGAACCGTTTGGAGACTGGCAGCTCCGCATCTGCACGTGTCACCGGGAGAAACCCCTCGGGAAGACGCTCGCTTCCCGTGCGTTCACCTGGCCAGTTCCCGAGGTGATACGCACCCACCTTGCCTCGCGCCTTGGCCGAGAACGGCACCAGCGAGAAGAGCCGCAGCGACTCGCCGTCGGGGGCCGCCATTTCAGCGTCGTGAAAACCGGGATCGAGGTCGACTTCCTTGCTCCCGAAGAACCGCTCGAGTGCAGGCAGCCGGAGCACCTTCGCAGCGGCACTCGGAATGATCCGGAGCTTTCCACTCCATCCGAGCAGCGGCGTGGTTCGGAGCGTGTCCACCGTCGTGCCGGCAGAGGCCGGACCGGCCGCGCCAAGGGCGAGCAGAAGCACGAGCCGCGGGACAGCCACGCGTGGCATCACGGCCCGGCCACCACGTCGGTCGCACGGGCCGCGTCGGCCGGAGTCGCCGACGGATAGGGATACCCCTTCCGCAGGGCCTGGTCGAGCGTACGATCGTGACCGTACACGTCACCGTAGAAGAACGTCTCGCCCGATTCCTTCACGGCCACGGTCTGGTAGACCAGGTAGACCGGAACGCGCGCCTGGAGCGATACCCAGCGCGTGGAATCGGATGTGAGCGCCTGCTTGACGGAATCGAGGGGCCACGCCGGACGATCGCGGAGCAGGAACGCCGCGAGGGCCTCTGGATCGCTCACCCGGATGCAGCCGTGCGAAAAGTCGCGTCGGGCGCGCGCGAAGAAATTCTTCGACGGGGTATCGTGCAGGTAGATGTCTTCGCTGTTCGGCATCACGAACTTGACCCGCCCGAGGGCATTCCAGCTCCCCGGCGTCTGCCGCACGAAAATCGATGTGCCGATGCGCTTGACGTTGGAATCCACCGGGGGAACCGGCGTGCGCCGATGCAGGAGCTCGTAATGCTCCTTGGCGAGATAGCTGGGATCCTTGAGCGCCTTCGGCAGAATCTCGGCCTTCGCGATCGAGCTCGGCACGTTCCACGGCGGCTGGAACTGGATGGCGACCATATCCACCGCGAGCAGTGGCGTGTCGTGCTTCACCGCCGCGCCGACCACCACGTCCATCGCGAGCATATTGGATTCGAGATCCTGCACACCCTTGAAGGCATAGAGGCGATAGCCGGGGATGTTCACGATGATGGGCGGCACGTCGAAGTGGCGCGGGAGCCAGCGCCAGCGCTCGAGTGTCAGTTCGATGGAACGGACCCGGTCGTCGAACGGGTGCAGCAGGCGCGCACGGGTGGAATCGCCGATCACGCCATCGACCGTGGACCCCTGTCGCCGCTGGAAGCTGCGAATCGCGCGCTCAAGCCCGCGATCATAGAGCGAATCGCCTTCGGCCGGGCGCCGCGAGGTGGCCGTGTCGGAGATATCGCCAAGCAAGGTGAGCAACCGCCGCAACTGCGGTGCACCCGGATACGGCATCCCGACCTTGAGGGGGCGTGGCATCTCCGGCAGCGCGAGCAGCGAAGTATCCTGGGCGAGGATGCGATAGGTGACCAGCGCCGACTGCAGCCGACGGTACTGATAGAACGACGGCTCCAGCGCGCGAAAGAACTGCGCAGGCTGCGCCGAACGACTGGCCTCGCTGAGCAACGCCCCGGCGTCGAACGGTTCACGGCGGAGGTTGAGCGAGGGGTGCATGATCCGCGGATCGACGCGCCCGCGATCGAGCGCGAGCGCGTAGCGCGTGGCAGACGCACTCAGTGCCACCTCGAAACGTGCCGCACGCGCCTCGTCGCGACCGGTGAGCGAATCCATCTCGGCGGCGAGTCGCGCCGCGTCGTAATCTGCGACATCGAGACCACGGTCGCGCACGAGCCCCAGTTCCTTCACGACCAGCCGTGCGGCGGGCGTCGGGCGTCCCTGCTGCACCCAGAACGGCTCCCATTGGCGCGATTCATAGGCAGCACGCAGCGCAGGGCGCACGTCCGTGAGATCCCCCCACCGCAACAGGGCGGCGCTGGGTGCCTCGAGGGCAGCGCGCAGGACGGTGCTGTCGGGTGCCACGGATGGCGACAGCAAAGTGGTCAGCAGGACAGAAAGGCAGAGCAGGTTCATTACTCCCGAATCTATGCAGGAATCGCACCCGTGCCACCAGGAGAGCGGCAGACGCGCGTCGAAGCCCGATGTTAAGCGGGTTTCCGGGTTGCAACTTTGCCGCAGGGGCGGTGCGTAGTACCGCTGAAGTTCGTCACGCAACACCGTCTCTGGAGGAACCGATGCGCAGCACCATTCTGAGTCTTCTTGCGGCCGCCACGCTGGCCGCTCCGCTCGCGGCCCAACGGCCCGGCACCCCGGCACCTGCTCGCCGCCCCGGTCTGGCCGCCGTACGCGGTGACAGCGGCACCGTTCCCCGCCTGACCGAAGCCCAGCACGACAAGCTCGACGCCATTCGCAGCCGTTACGCCAGGGAACGGCGCGCGGAGCGGGAGGCCAGCCGCGCACGCACCGCGAAGATGCGCGCCGAGATCAGTGCCGTCCTGACGCGGGAGCAGCGTGCCAGGATGGCAGAGCGGGGTCGGGCGCGTGAGGGAATGCGGGCGCAGCGCGCGAGTGCGCGAGGCCGGATGTCGATGCGAGGGCAGCGCGCTGGAGTCCGGGGTGCAATGCCGATGCGAGGTGCTCGGCCCGGGATGCGCGGCGGCGCCGGATTCCAGGGAATGGGCGGCCAGATGGCGCGACCGCCGAGGCCGGCTGCGCGGCGGATGCCCCCGCCTCCGCAAATGGTCGACAGCATCCGAACCCGCCCGGCCCCGCCGGTCCGTCCTGCCCGTCCTGCGGCAGCGACCCGCTAGCCCCGACGCCCCCCGGCCATATCGCGCCGCACGGTCAAGCGCTTCCCCTTGATCGTGCTAGCGCGCAGCGCCGCGACCACCTTCTCGACCAGCTCCTCCGGAAGCTCGACCAGCGCGAACTTGTCGGTGATCTCGATCGTGCCGATCGAGCGCGCATCGACCTTGGCTTCATTGACGATCGCGCCAACCAGGTCGGTGGGACGCAGGTTGTTCTTCCGTCCGGCGCCGATGTAGATCCGCGACATCCCGGCCGTGCGCGAGGGCCGGGGCTTCTTTGATTTTTCGCTCGATCGCTCCGAGCGCGGCATCGGCTCGGGAATGTCGGCATCATCCGATGCACCGGCACCGGCACCAGCCGCGTGCACGAGCTGCACCGCCGCCATCGCAATCTCGACGACATCGAACTCATTCGAGAGGGATTCCACCACCACGCGATAGGCGTCGCTCCCCCCGGCCAGCAGTGCCTCACGGATGGCGGCGGTGGTCACCTCGAGTCGGCGCGCCTGCACATCCATCACGGTCGGCAGCTGCGCCGTCGTGATCTTCTGCCGGGTCGCCGCCTCGATGTTGCGCAGCAGCCGGTGCTCGCGCGGTTCGATCAGCGTGATTGCCACGCCTTCGCGGCCGGCCCGGCCCGTGCGCCCGATCCGGTGCACGTAGCTGGCGGGTGACTCCGGCACATTGAAGTTCACGACGTGCGAGAGGTGATCGATATCGAGCCCTCGCGCCGCGACGTCGGTGGCCACCAGCAGATCGACGGTGCCGGCCCGCGTGCGCTTCATCACCCGATCACGCTGGTCCTGCGTCATCCCACCGTGGAGTGCCTCGACCCGCATCCCGTGACCACCGAGCGTCTCGCTCAGCGTGTCGACCTCGGTGCGGGTTCGGCAGAAGACGAGTGCCAGCGTTGGCACCTCGAGATCGAGAATCCGCGCGAGCGCCTGGACCTTGTGTGCGCGGGCGACCACATACGCGGTCTGCCGGACCTTCGGTTCAGCACCCGTCACGCTGGCCGAACGCGCCACGAGGATGCGCTCCGGCTTCTTGAGGTGGCGTTCGGCAATGGTTGCGATCCGCGGCGGCAGCGTGGCCGAGAAGAGCGCCGTCTGCCGCACCTCCGGAACCGCCTCGAGAATGGTCTCGAGTTCGTCGGCAAAGCCCATATCGAGCATTTCGTCGGCCTCGTCGAGCACCACGGCCGCGAGGCCGCTGAGGTCGAGCGTGCTGCGGCGGATGTGGTCGAGTGCCCGTCCCGGTGTCGCGACCACGACGTGCACGCCGCGCCGCAGCGCCCGGATCTGCTGATCGAACGCCTGACCACCATAGATGGGGATCACCACTGCCCCGAACGCGCGACCGTACCTGTGGAAGGCCTCGGCCACCTGCATCGCGAGTTCACGCGTGGGTACGAGCACAAGCACGGCCGGCTTCGACGAGCGTGCCGGGCCGGTGGGCAGTCGCTGCAGCAAGGGAAGCGCGAAGGCGGCGGTCTTGCCGGTTCCGGTCGCCGCCTGGCCCAGGACATCCCGTCCCGCGAGGAGCGGAGGGATGGCCTGGACCTGGATCGGGGTCGGCTCTTCGTAACCGAGCGCGGTCAGCGCTTCGGTTACCGAGGGCGCAAGCCCCAGATCCGCAAAAGTTGTCACTACGGCTTGGTCCAGGTGTTGTTCGCCCGATCGATGTCGAGGAGGCGCTTTTCAGGGTCGAGCTCGACTTTCACCAGCTGCTTGCCGGTAAAGGTGTAGCGACGGAGATACTTCACCGAGTTCGTGCTCCAGACTTCGGCCGGGTAGTGATAGTCGGCGACGCTGCCATCGGAGAAGGTGAAGTGCGCCAGGATCGGCAGCACGCCGCGCTGCTTGTTGCCATACACCACGGTGGCCTGCGTGCTGTCACCCATCGCACGCGTCGTGACGAGCTCCACCGACTGGTCGAAGCGGGCATTCTCGATGAACCATTCGCGGAAGAACCAGTCGAGGCGACGACCGCCCGCGTCCATCATCGTCCGATAGAAGTCGGCCGGCGTGGGATGCTTGAAGGCCCAGCGCGAGGTGTAGGTCCGGAAGGCGTCATCGAACGCCGCCGGCCCGAGAATCTCCTGCCGCAGCAGTTGCAGCCCGACGCTCGGCTTGACGTAGGCCGAGATGCCGAGGAGCTGCGGATTGATGCGATCGGGGTTGATGTCGACCGGCTTGTCGGCGCCAGCAACCATCACGCGTTCGATCAGGGCCCGCTCCTGGGCCGCGCGAGCCATCTGGTCGCCCTTCTGGGGATACCGCCGTCCCTCGGAGAAGGTGTTGATGAAGGTGTTGAAGCCTTCGTCCTGCCACATATAGAGGCGCTCGTTGGAGCCGACGATCATCGGGAACCACATATGGCCGATCTCGTGCGTGACCACGTTGTAGAGATCGTAGACGTCGTCGCTCTTCGCCTCCATCGCGATCATCGGATATTCCATTCCGCTGATCGGGCCCTCGACGGCCGAGATGTGGGGCCAGGGATACTTGAACCAGCGCTCGGAGTATTCCTGGATCGACATCCGCGACTGATCGGCGGCATCACTCCAGTTCGATGCCGCGCTCGGGCGGTAGTAACCCATCGCCAGGATCCCCTGATAACTCGAGGCATCCCACTGGTAATCGGGTGAGGCCGCGAAGACGGCGTCGCGGACGTTCTTCGCGGAAAACTTCCAGGTCATCGTGCCCGAGGTGCGAGGACGCGCGCTGCCGTCCTTCAACTCGGCCTCGGTGATGATCCGGATCACAGTATCGGACTTCGCGGCCTTCGCGAGTCGCGTCCGCTGCGTGGCCGTGAGCACCTCGGCGGGGTTCATCAGCGCGCCGGTCGCCGCGACGATATAGCCGGCCGGGACGGTGATGGCGAGGTTGTAGTCGCCGTAGTCGAGGTAGAACTCGCCCTGTCCGAGATAGGGGTCCGTGTTCCAGCCGCGCACATCGTCGTAGACGCTCATCCGCGGATACCACTGCGCGAGTTCGTAGAGGGCACCATCGCGACCCATCCGGTCGGCGCCGTGCTCGGGAATGAGGAAGTGCCACGCAATGTCGAAGGTGGCGGTCTTCCCCGGTGCGAGCGGCTGCGCGAGATCGACCTTCATTGTCGTTTCATTGCCACGACGCGTCACGACGACGTGCTTCGCGGGACCCTTGCCCGCCACCGGCACCAGCTGGTCGAAGCGGTCGAACACATCGCCACCCTCGAATCCGCGCGCACCGAAGCGCGAATCCTGCGGGAAGATGTAGGAGTTGAGCGAGTTGGCCTTGAAGGCGTTCTGCTCGGTCTGCAGCCAGACGTAGTAGAGCGTGTCGGGCGAGTTGTTGGTGTAGCGGAGCGTCAGCTGACCCCGGAGGGTCTTGCTGGCAGTATCGAGCGTCGCCGCGAGATCGTAATCGGCGCGGTTCTGCCAGTAGCCGGCGCCGGGGGCGCCACTCGCAGTGCGGACCGTGTTGGACGTCGGCAGCGTGAGTGGAGCAAAGATCGAGGTATCGGCGACGGGGAGCTGAGAGGCGGCGGCCGGCTGCTGGGCCGCGAGGGGCGAAGCGGCCAGGAGCAGCGGGAGGAGCAGATTCAGGCGAGACATCGGGCATTCCAGTCGAAAAAGGTGCTGGAATATAGCGGAGGGACGATGGACGATGGACGATGATCGATGGGCGATGGGCGATGGGCGATGGGCGATGGGCCATGGAAGTTGGGCGATGGGTGCCCGCAGGGTTGTCATCCTGAGCGAAGCGAGCCGGAGGCGAGCGCAGTCGAAGGATCTTCGGGGTCGGCTTCCACGCGAAGCCCAGTTTGCAGCCGATAGGCGGTGGGCGATGGGGCGAAAGAACCCCGGCAGGGGGTCGAGGGGAGCTTTTCACCGGGTTGACCCCGAATTGTCATCTTTCCGAGCGGTGGCTGGGAGGCTGAGGTGCGATCCTGATTGAGTGGCAGAAGCATCCCCTCGACCTCGATCGCGGAGGACTCAATGTTCGCCCACCTCATTGCCTCGGCCCCCACGCACGACGCGGCGGCCCGCCCCACCGTCATCAGTGGCCTCATTCACTTGGGACTGATCACACTGGGTGTGCTGATGACGCGCGGGCTGGTCGCCACCGCGCCGCACTCGGTGTCGGCCCCGTCAGCACTCTATTTCGCTCCGGCTGTCAGCCTCCCCGCGGGAGTCGCATCATCCTCCGTTCCGGCACCCGTCGCCGCTGTCGCTCCACCGCTCGACATCCCTCTGCCTCCACCGGCAAGGCTCGACTTCACGGTGCCGAGCGTCGCGATTGCGGCGAATGGAAGCCATTTCGCGGCAGGCACGAACGACAGCGGCCGGGTGCTTTCCGTAACCAGCGTCGGCGATTCGCACGATGCGCCCTGGCGTGCTGATGAAGTCGACCAGGCGGTGAGCGATCAGCGCGGTCCCGCACCCGAATATCCCAGGGTGCTGGCGCAGAGCGGGATCGCTGGAGAAGTCACGTTGCAGTACATCGTGGGCGCCGATGGCTCCGTGGAGGCGGCCAGCATTGTGGTGATCGGCGCGACCCGGCCTGAATTCGGGGTCGCGGCAACTGAAGCCATCCGGCGGGCGCGCTTTGCTCCCGCGCGTCGCCGAGGCCAGCCGGTGCGGCAACTCGTGCGCCAGCTGGTCCGTTTCTCCCTGGCATCTGGTCGCTGACCGCGCGGAGTCGGGTGCGCGACGTACATTGCAGGATGAACTTCAATCGCTTCGCCCTGCTCGGTGCATTCGCATGCCTCGCCCTCCCGGCGCAGGCACAATCTTCCCGCGCCGAAGCAGGCACCGCCCGGCGAATGGAACTGCTCCGGGATAACACCCCTGCCCTTTACGCCTTCCTCCGCCAGATGCCCAAGGGGGGCGACCTGCACAGCCATCTCGGCGGGGCGGTATACGCTGAGAGCTTCCTGCGATGGGCGGTCGAGGATGGCGGATGTGTGACGACGCGTGCGCCTGGTATTGTGGCACCGCCGTGTGCGCCCGATTCCACCTTGGTGCGCGCCAGCTGGACGCTTGATCATCAGGCGCTCTACAACGCCGTGCTCGATGCGACGTCGATGCGCAACTGGCCGCCAGCGCAGGGTCCCGGACACGATCACTTCTTCGGGACCTTCGCGCACCTCGGTGCCGTCTCACGACGCACCGGCGATATGGTCGCCGAGGTGATGCAGCGTGCGGCCGACGGCAACGTGTCGTATCTCGAATTGATGAACACCTTCGAGGGCGGTGGTGTCCACGCAGTTGCCGCCGCCTCGGGCTATCTCGAGGACTGGACCGCGCTGCGTGACACGATGTTCGCGCTCGGCATGGAGCACGTGGTGCAACAGGCCAGCGCGGACATCGACAGTATCTCCGCGCGGCGCGATACCGTGCTGCACTGCGGCACGGCGGCGGCGATGCCTGGGTGCAGCGTAACCGTCCGCTGGATCTATCAGGTACTGCGCGCAGGGCCGCCAGCACAGGTGTTCGGCCAGATGCTCCTCGGGCTGCGGCTCGCGGAAGTTGACCCGCGGGTGGTCAGTATCAACCTGGTGCAGCCCGAGGACTGGCGCGTCCCAATGCAGGACTATTCGTTGCATATGCGGATGATCCAGTGGCTGCGCCAGCGCTATCCCAAAACGAAAGTCACGCTGCATGCCGGCGAGCTCGCCGCCGGCCTGGTGCCGCCCGACGGACTCCGGTTTCACATCCGTGAAGCCGTCGAGGTGGCGGGTGCCCAGCGGATCGGCCACGGCGTGAGCGTGATGTACGAAGATCACCCCGACGCGCTGCTCGCCGAGATGGCGAAGCGCCAGGTGATGGTCGAAATCAACCTCACGAGCAACGACGGAATCCTCGGCGTGCGCGGGGCCGACCATCCGCTGCGGAGCTATCTCGCGGCGCGGGTGCCGGTGGCGCTATCGACGGACGACGAGGGGGTCAACCGGTCGGAGATGACGCAGGAGTACCTGCGCGCCGTCCGTGACCAGGGCGTGAGCTATCCGGTGCTGAAGCGGATGGCGCGCAATTCGTTGCAGTACGCGTTCGTCGAGGGTGGAAGCCTGTGGCAGGACTTCACCGCATTGAAACCGGTCGCGGCGTGCGGCGGAGTGCTCGGCGGCATCCGGAGCGCCCGGTGTGCCGCCTATCTGGCGGTGAACCTCCGGGCGCGATTGCAGTGGCAGCAGGAGCGAGACTTCGTGGCATTCGAATCGCGAATGGCCGTGGCCCACTGAGCATCGCTAATTCGCTCTGCTGGGTGCGCGCCCGATCCGCCTGCCAAAGATCATCTTGAAGGCGAGGCGGTCGGTGCCGGGTGTGAGCGCGATCCCGGTTCCGAGGTTGAATTCCCAGTCGGGCCCAAAATCGATATTGATGGCAGGAATCAGCTGCTGATCAGTTTCGGACGCTGGGAGGAGCGCGTTGAGCTTTCCGAGTCCGCCGTAGTACTCCAGCGCGAGGTTGAGTCGCTTCGAGACATCGAGGTTCACCTGGATGTTGGGTGCAAACTCGATTCCCTTCCCGGCATTCTCACCCTTCAATGCGACCTCGACCGTGGGGTTCACGGCCCAGTAGAACCGGCCAATCTGCTGATCGATGATCGGGCGGATTTCCCAGCTCCAGGTGTCGGCGGAGTAGGTGCGGCGCTGGTAGCCGATTTCCTGGGAGAGCGAGAGCCCCACCGGCCAGTGATAGCGCGCGGGAATCGAGACGCGCGGCCGGATGTGATTGCCGACGTACTCCAGCCCGCCGCCCCGAGGCACCGCCGCAAAGGCGTAGAACCCGAGTTCGAACCAGTCCGTGAATCCGTGTGTGATCTCGAGGGTTTCGTGCAGCGCGTGGTGCGTGGGAACCACGCCATCGGTCGAGAGGCGACTTCCCTTTGCCGTGTAGTTGCTGTGGAGCTCGAAGATGGTGCGGCCCACTGGCACCAGCTCGGCGCCGTATACCTGGACCTCGAAGTTTTCCTGCGCCGTGAGCGGAGTGGCCAGCAGCAGACTCAGGACAGCATACGCCAGCGATCGTGAAATCCGATGCATCGGGATCTAGTCCTGAATGGGGATGGGTACACGCGATCGCCAGCCGCGACCGACCGTTGCCGAGAGATACGCCCGGGTCGGACGCGCGGTTGAATCACCCGCGGGCCACCGTCCCCGCCGGGGCCGCGCGAAGATACTGCGCTGGCCAGGGGAGCGCATCGCCAAGCTCCGCCGCCGCGTGCATCGGCCAGTACGGATCACGGAGTTCGGAACGCGCGAGCAAAACGAGGTCGGCGTCGCCTGCCGCGATGATCGCCTCGGCCTGCGCGGCATCGGTGATCAGCCCCACCGCGCCCGTGGCGATGCCGGCGTCGCGGCGGATCTCCCGCGCAAATGGCACCTGATAGCCCGGGCCCACCGGAA
>JAZJZU010000041.1:0-3791 GCA_040389605.1 Gemmatimonadota bacterium | reverse complement strand
AACATTGCCGCCCGTGCTCACGTCGATCAGATCGACGCCCCCCGCACGCAGCTGGCGCGCGAGTTCCACCGATTGCGGCAGGTCCCAGCCGCCCTCCGCCCAGTCCGTGGCAGAGATCCGCACGAACAGCGGCGTGGAGTCGGGCACGACCGAGCGCACGGCGCGCACGACCTCGAGCGTGAGTCGCATCCGGTTCTCGAGCGACCCCCCGTACTGATCGGTGCGCTGGTTGCTGAGCGGCGAGAGGAACTCGTGCAACAGGTAACCGTGTGCAGCGTGCACCTCGAGCACCTTGAAGCCAGCCCTCAACGCGCGGCGCGCGGCAGCCTGAAAGCCGCCGATCACGTGCGCGATGCCGGCCGGGTCGAGCTCCTGCACGGGCGGATAGTTGCTCGCGAACGGAATGGCCGATGGCCCCACGACTGGCCAGCCGCCCTGGTCCATCGGCACGGCGCCGTGGGCCTCGGCCCAGGGCCGCCAGGTGCTCCCCTTCCGGCCGGCGTGAGCCAGCTGGATCCCGGGCACGCTCCCCTGACTGCTGATGAACGCCGCGATGCGACTGAGCATTTCGATGTGGGCATCGTGGTAGATCCCCAGGTCTTCGGGGGAAATCCTCCCCTCGGCCAGCACGGCCGTCGCCTCGGTCATCACCAGTCCGGCCCCGCCCACGGCGCGACTGCCGAGGTGCACCAGGTGCCAGTCGGTGGCGAAGCCGTCACTGGAGGAGTACTGACACATCGGCGAGACGGCCACCCGGTTCGGCAGGGTGACACCGCGGAGCGTGAGCGGAGCAAAGAGTTCAGGCACGACGAAGCCCTCTGGTCAGGTTGGGGTGACCAGAGGGCAACGTCGGGAGCGCCGGGATGGTTCCGAAGGGCTACTGAATCGTCTGCATCATCCCGAAGATCGGCAGGTACATCGCGATGATCATTCCGCCGACGATCACGCCGAGGAAGAGAATCATCACGGGTTCCATCAGGGCGAGCAGGCCCCCGACGGCGACATCGACCTCGTCGTCGTAGAAGTCGGCGATCTTGCTGAGCATTTCATCGAGTCCACCGGTCTGCTCACCGACGGCAATCATCGAGATCACCATCGGCGGGAAGACGCCGGACTTCTCGAGCGGTGCCGCGATGGTATCACCACCCGCGATCGAGGAACGCGAGGCCATAATGGCGTCCTGGATGACCGCGTTGCCAGCGGTCTTCGCGGTGATTTCGAGACCATCAAGAATCGACACGCCCGAGGAAATCAGCGTGCCCAGCGTGCGCGTGAACCGCGACACGGCCGACTTGCGGAGCACGTCGCCGAGGACCGGGAAGCCGAGCATCAGGCCGTCGATACGGCGGCGGCCCGGCGGGGAGGCGTAGAACTGGCGCAACCCGAAGACGAGGGCACCGACCACCAGGATGATGGCCCACCAGAACGACTGGAGGAAATCGGAGAGCCCGATGACGATCCGGGTGGGCAACGGCAGCTCCATCGCCACCGACGCGAACATATCCTGGAAGACCGGGATGACGAACACGAGCAGAATCACGATGGCGCCCATCGCCACGGTGAGAATGACGCCCGGATAGATCATCGCGCTCTTCACCTTGCGGATCAGCTTGTCGTTCTTTTCGAGGAATGTGGCCAGGCGGAGCAGAATCGTGTCGAGAATACCGCCCGCCTCGCCCGCGGCCACCATATTGACGTACAACGCCGGGAAGACGGTCGGATGCTTGGCAAAGGCGTCGGCGAGCGTATTGCCGGCCTCGACGTCGAAGACCACCGCCTTGGTGGTGTCCTTGAGCTTCTGGTTCTCCGTCTGGGCCGCCAGGATGTTGAGCGACTGCACCAGTGGGAGGCCCGAGTTGATCATCGTGGCGAACTGCCGCGTGAAGATCACGATATCACGCGTGCCGACGCCGCCACCCGGGAGGCGGATCTTGATCTCGCGCGGCGCTTCGCGCAGCGACACCAGGAGCAGCCGGTTCTTGCGCAGGTGCCCCAGCAATTCGTCCCGGTTGGGGGCTTCGTAGCTCCCCTTGAGGATCTGGCCGGTGGTCGCGTTTTTCGCGGTGTATTCAAAGACAGGCATTGGTCACTCCTTAGCGCGAACCGGCGAGTTTGGATTCGCCGAGGGCCTGCTCCTCCATCGGCGTCTCGCCGATGGCCCGGAGAAATTCCGATGGATTGGGGGAGACCCGGAGGCAGTCATCCTTGGAGACTTCCCGGCTCATATACATCTGATAGAGACCATCATTCATCGTCTGCATTCCGTGCTTCTTGCCGGCCTGCATCAGCGAGTAGATCTGGTGCACCTTGTCGTCGCGAATCACCGACCGGATGGCGGGGGTGGCCACCATCACCTCGGCGACCATCACGCGTCCGCGACCGCTCAACCGCGGCAGCAGGGTCTGCGTGATCACTCCCTCGAGCACGAAGGCGAGCTGGGCCCGCACCTGCGACTGCTGGTTGCTCGGGAAGACGTCGATGATCCGGTTGATGGCCTCGGGCGCGCTGTTGGTGTGCAGCGTGGCGAGCGCGAGGTGTCCGGTTTCGGCAATGGTCAGGGCCGACGAGATGGTCTCGAGGTCGCGCATTTCGCCGACGAGAATCACGTCGGGATCTTCACGCAGGGCGTACTTCAGGGCCGAGGCGAAGGAGCGGGTGTCAGTGCCGACCTCGCGCTGGTTGACGATGCAGCGCTGATGCCGGTGAATGAATTCGATCGGATCCTCGACCGTGATGATGTGCCCACGGCGCTCGCGGTTGATCTTGTCGATCATCGCCGCGAGCGTGGTGCTCTTGCCCGAGCCGGTCGGGCCGGTCACGAGGACCAGTCCGCGTGGCTTTTCGGCCAGCTTGGCCACGATCGGCGGCAGGCGGAGGTCGTCGAACGATTTCACGGAGAAGGGAATCATCCGGATCGCCATCGAGATGCAGCCGCGCTGCTTGAACACGTTGCCACGGAACCGGGCAAGGTTCTGGATGCCGAAGGAGAAGTCGAGTTCGTCTTCCTGCTCGAACCGCTTCTTCTGCGCCTCGGTCAGCACCGAATAGGCGAGCGCGAGGGTGTCCTTCGGCGAGAGGACATCCTCGACCGAGGAATCGACGATCTCGCCGTCGATGCGCAGCTTCGGTCGCTCACCGGCCGTGATGTGAAGGTCAGACGCGTCACGCGACAGCATCTCCTCCAGCAGGGATCGCAGGTTCAGGCTCATTCGGCGGTCTCCTTGACGACTTCTTCGAGGGTGGTCACCCCGCGCTCCAGCTTCTTCATTCCATCCATCCGGAGCGTCAGCATACCCTCGGCCACCGCCTGGTCACGCAGCTCGGCCACCGAGTCGCCGGTCAGGATCATCCGGCGCAATGTGGGGGACATTGCCATCACTTCGTACAATCCGGCCCGGCCACGATAGCCGGTCCCGCCGCACTGGTCGCAGCCAGTACCCTTCTTGAAATCGATCTTGCGCAGCGTCTCGACATCGGCGTGCAGCGCCGACAGTTCTTCATCGGTGTAATGATGCGACGTCTTGCACTGCGCGCAGACCCGCCGCACGAGCCGCTGGGCCACGACGAGGTTGACGGCGCTCGCCACGTTGAAGGCCTCGATGCCCATATCGATCATACGCGTGATGGTGCTCGGCGCGTCGTTCGTGTGCAGCGTTGACATCACCAGGTGGCCCGTGAGCGCCGCCTTGATCGCGATGCCGCCGGTTTCGAGATCCCGGATTTCGCCGATCATGATGATGTTCGGGTCCTGACGCAGGAACGCCCGGAGCGCCGCGGCGAAAGTCAGCCCG
>JAZJZU010000040.1:0-20944 GCA_040389605.1 Gemmatimonadota bacterium | reverse complement strand
GGCGGTTGTAGCGGTCGAGCTGCCAGTCGAGGTTGGCCTTGCCGATCAGGCGGTTTTCCTGGGCGGTATTGAGTACGCCCGGAGCCGCGCCGCCCCCACCGGCGCCGGCCCCCACGCCATCTGGCGCGCCGGCGAATGCCGTGAGGCCGGCGTACTGCGAGACGTTGTCGCGATCGTAGAGCGTGATTGGCGTACCGGTCTGCTGCAGCCGGAAGTTGCGCACCAGCTCATCGGTTACCGGGAAATCGCTCTCGTTGTACAGGAACTTGAAGTCCTTCAGGTTCCAGCCAAGGAACGGGTTCCGGGTGCTGGCCTCCGACGCATCGGTCAGCGTCGAGTTGATCGAACGATCCCACTGATACGACAGGTAAGCATCGAGCGCGATGGCGCGCGAGGCCGATTTGGTCAGCGTCTGGGTCCAGTTCAGCGTCGCCACGTTGCTGCGATTCAGGACGCCTGCCGTCCCGTCGGCCGCCCGCTGGCCGCGAGCCTGGTTGCTGTTGGTCAGGAACGACAGCGCCACACGCGAGCCCTGGCCGAACGAGTAGTTGAGCTTGCTGGTCAGCTGGATGTTCGTGGTGGGCGAGAAAGTGTTCTGGTTGCCGTGGCAGTCGTAGCCGTAGTTGTTCCGCATATCCGGATCCGCGGCATCGACCACGAGCGAGTTGTCGCACTCGCCCCGGAACATCGCGTACTTGAACACCGGCACGTATGAGGTGTCGGAGGTCTCCGAGTTCCTGGTGCGCGCCACGGCATAGGTCGTGTCGATCCCGACGTTCACGAAGGTCGGAACTTCCCAGCCCTTGTAGCCGCGGGTTCCCGCGCGGGTCCCTTCGAGCGTGCCGCCGACGAAGAAGGTGAAGTCCTTCGCGATGGGGCCGCCGAGCGAGGCCTGCAACCGGTTGAAGCCGTTGCCGTACTTGTTGCCCGAGAATTCGTCGGTTTCATAGCCGACGTTGCCCGAGAAGCGGCTGCCACCGGTCTTGGTCGTGATCGAGATCACGCCGCCCTGGGCGTCGCCGAACTCGGCCGACGAGGCGCCCGTGGTGATCGAGGCGTCTTCGAAGGTGTTCGTGCCGATCGAGATGCCACCGATCGCCCGGCCAGCGCCGGTACCACGGTTGCCCTGCATGACGGGGACGCCGTCGACGTAGGTGCTGTTCTCGTCGGCGCGACCGCCGCGGACCGACAGCGTACCGCCGCCCGGCGAGGCCGACACGCCCGGCTGCAATGCCAGGACGTTGCCGATCCGGTCGACCGGGAGCTTGTCGGTGTAGGCGCCGTCGACCAGCTGCTTCGACGTGACCTGGTCACGCGGGACCAGGGCGTTGACGGCGGCGACAACGGTGATTTCCTGCACCTGGACCGCGGTCTGCTCGAGCACCACGTCCTGGGTGATGGTCTGGCCGGAGAGCATCTTGATGCCGGCGACTTCCTTCGGCTTGTAGCCGACGTACGCCACGCGAATCGAGAAGTCGCCTGCCGGAACGTTGTTGATGAAGTAGTACCCTTGCGGGTTGGCCACTGCATTGGCCGTACTACCGACGATACCGACGCGCGCATTGGCGATGGGCTGTCCAGCCTGATCGCGAATACGTCCCTCGAGCTTGCCGGTGGACTGGGCGAACAGCGCCGTGGCGCCGAGCCCGGAAACCACCGCCGCCAGCGCGACGACGCGCGCCGAACGTGCGAGGGCCTTCACAACAGTTTGCTTCATGGAACCGTCCTCCGAAGGCGAGTGCACGGGAAAAGCCGCTCCTTCGTTCGAGCTGCTCTCACCGGGCGGCGGGAGCAACCGTCTCCTGTGTCGCCGCGCGTGCGCGCGGCAGTTGACAGACAGACTTCCTACACCTGCTGAGACATTCCTCGGAAACCCACGCCCCGCCTGCCTGCGACGAGAGTCCTGCTGCGTGAGAGAGCGCCCGAGGAGGCGCCCATGGCGACCCGAACGTCGCGTGATATGCGACGACCGGTCACGAAAACCGTGTGTTCCGGTCTACCGTCGATCAGCTGATATAAACGTATGGAAAATCCCAGCGGGTTGCCGGGCTGCGGAGAATATGCCCGCGCTTTGGACGAGTGTCAAGCTAGTGTCACAGAATGGCTTTGCCTGTCTCGACCGGGTGTAGCCGGGTGGAACGATCCCGGGGTCTGCTCCCCCCTCCTCTCCCCCCGCCTCCCCCTCCTGCTACGCCGTTACCAGTTCCTGCTGGGGTTCCGCCGGGGTCACGGTCAGCCCACCGGGGCCCCAGTACAGGTTGACCTCGCTGCGAACCCCGAAGTCACCTGTCAGGTAGATCCCCGGCTCCACGGAGCAGCCGGTCCCCGGGAGCAGGCTCCGGTCATCGTGGGTCTCGTAGTCGTCCAGATGCGGCCCCGAGCCGTGCAGGTCCCGATCGATGCTGTGCCCGGTCCGGTGGACAAACCACTCGCCGAAGCCGGCCTGCTCGATCACGGCGCGGGCGGCCCGGTCGCCCCGGAAGCCAGGAACGGCGCCGCCTGCGGCCACCAGCCCCCGCAATTCGGCGATGGCGGCGTCGCGCGCGTCCCGCACCGTGCGCCAGACCAGGGCGACCCGCTCGGGAACGGTCTTGCCGCTGAACCCCATCCAGGTCTGGTCGGCGAAGATCGCCCCCTCGTGCAGTCCCCCCCAGAGATCGAGCAGGATGACCTCATCCCGGGCCAGTGCCCGGTCGGAGCCGGCGATCGGCTCGTAGTGCGGGTTGGCGGCGTTGGGCCCGAAGCCCACGATCGGCAGGGTGGTGAGAAAGAGCCCCGCGGCCCGCATCGCCGCCACCACCTCTCCCTGCATCGCGCTTTCGGTGTAGCCGGTCCCGCCCAGGTGGACCGCCTTTTCGAGCGCCGCGAGCGCGATCCCCCGCAGGAGTTCCGCCGCCTGCATATGCTCCGCGGCCTCGGCCGCCGACCAGGTGGCAGCAAACTCCGTCACCAGTTCGGCGCTGGGCACCACGCGCACATCGAGGGAGTGGAGCAGGTCGATCACCCCCCAGGGGATGCGGTCGAGGTAGGGCACCGCATCCCCCGCGGAGATCTCCATCGCGGCGATTTTCCCCCCCACCACCTGGCGCAACGCCGCGTGCAATTCCGCGTGCCGCGAGAACGGCACGATGGTGCCCGAAAAACCCTGGAACGGCTGCATCTCGATGCGATGGACGATCGCTGTCATCGGCCCCTCGCGCGGGATCCAGACGAACACGCGCCGTGTGGCCATCCCGCCCGGCAGGAGCTGCTGTGCCACGGGATTGCAGCCGTGGAAGTCAAACAGCAGCCAGCCATCCGCACCGATCCGCTCGAGTGCGGCGGTGACCTTCCGGCGATCCATCGTGGCGAGTGCGCTCATTCGTATCCCTCTCCCTTGGCAGCAAGCCAGCGGCAACTGCGATCACCCCGGCTGACACACGCTTCGTGAAGCATTGCCCCTTCGAATCCGGCCACCAGCCGCAGCAGCTCCGCCAGCGCGGCTGAATAGAACTGGCATCCGACCCCATCCTCGCGCGCCCGGAGCCCGAGGGAGTCCCGCGTCTCGGCCCGCGGGAGCCCGCCCTCGCTGCTGAGATCGATGAGCAGCCAGCGGCGGGCGAGCGACCCCGCAGATCGCAGCGCGAAGTGCCGCCCGAGCCTGCCCGGGAGGCGTCGACCAGCGCGGGCCATCCACCCTGCCTGCCGCGCGGCGTAGCGCGCGGCCCGGCGGCCGGCATCGGCATAGACGAGCGCCGCATCGGGGCGCCGCCCCACCAGCCGGAAGACCGCCATCGCCTCGTCGTCGGGGAGCTCGCCCCCTTCGTCCGCGCGCGCGCGGTAGCGGGCAACCTGCGCCGCGACCGTGGGCGAGAGCCCCAGGCGCTTGGCCGCCAGCTCGTGCTCGAGTGCCCCCAGCCCGTCATCGGGAGGGGTGTCGATGTTCTGCACTGCCTCGAGCAGTGCCAACGGAAGAATGGCGGGCGTGGTGGGCATTCGCGGGAGCAACGTAACCCGTGCGAGGCCGCTCCGTGAAGCGGAGCCACCCGGAGCGTGCTTACCTTCCCTGATGCCCGATACCCTCGCTCCGGCGACCTTCGAGGATGAAGCCCTCCCCCACCTCGACACCCTCTACCGGGTGGCCCTCCGGCTCACTGGCGACCCCGCTGCCGCCGAAGACCTGGTGCAGGATACGATGCTGCGCGCCCTGCGGGGCTGGGGCTCGTTTCGCCCGGGATCCAACGCACGCGCCTGGCTGGTGACGATCCTCCGCAACCAGTTCATCAACGGCTATCGCAGTCGCAAGCGCGCCCCGCAGGCCGTCGATATGGAGGCCATCCCCGAGCCGCCTGACCTGAAGGACCCCGACCCCGAGGGGCGGTTCTTCAGCGAGCTGGTGGACGACGAGGTGGTCGCCGCCGTCGATGCGCTCCCCCCGGATTTCCGCGAGGTGCTCGTCCTCAGCGATATGGAAGGGCTGCCGTATGCCGACGTGGCCGAGGCGCTGGGGATCCCGATCGGGACGGTCAAGTCCCGGCTCTTCCGGGCCCGGCGGATCCTTCAGGGGCAGTTGCGACGTTATGCGGAGGAGACGGGGATCCTCCCGTCCGGGGGAGATCACCAATGAGTGGGTTGCCGTACGATTGCGAGGCGGTGCTCGACAAGCTCGACGCCTACCATCAGGGCGAGCTGTCGCCCGAAGAGACCGAGGCCTTCACGGCCCACCTCGCGCGCTGCCGCAAGTGTCTCTGCATCGAGCAGCACGAGCAGGCCTTCCTCGCGCGGCTCCGCGCCGCTGGCCGTGATTGCTGTCCCGAGGCCCTTCGCGAGCGCATCCTCAAGCTCTGCGGCGATCCCGGCTGCCGGGGTGAGTAGGGTGCACGATGCCGTGGTGGTCGGCGGTGGTCCCGCCGGCAGCGCCACCGCACTCCTGCTTGCCCGGGCCGGACGCCGCGTGCTGCTGCTCGACCGTGCCCGCTTTCCCCGCGACAAGGCCTGTTCCGAATACCTCTCCCCCGAAACTGTGCGCCATCTCGCTGGCCTCGGCGTGCTCGCCGCGCTCGACGCCGATGCGGCATCGGCCCCGCTGCACGGGAGCAATGTCACCGCCGCGCGCGGCGCCGCGCTCAGCGGCCGCTTTGACGGCGCGGGCGGCACACCCTTCCGGCCCACTGGCCTCGCGCTCCCGCGCCGCCTGCTCGACGCCACGCTGCTCGACGCCGCTCGCCGTGAAGGCGTGGAGGTCGTCGAGCGCCAGCGCGTGAGTGAGCTGGTGCGCGACCGGAGTGGTGTGGTGGGTGTCATCGCTCAATCCGACGATGGCAACACAAGAGAATGGAATGCCAGGGTCGTGATCGGTGCCGACGGCCTCGGAAGCACGGTAGCACGGCGCGCGGGATTGCGACGGCAGGGCTGGCTCCGTCGCACGGCGTTCGTGGCGCACGTGGGCAACGTGACCGGACTCGCGGGATCGGCCGACCTGCACGTGGGTGCGGCCGGCTACGTGGGATTGAATCCGCTCGGAAACGACTGCACCAACGTGGCGCTGGTCGTGCCCACCGCGCACGTCGCCGCCGCACGAGGCAATCCTGCCGACTTCTTCTTCGAACGGCTGGAACGCTTTCCCGGCGTGCGCGGCCGCGTCGATCGCCACAACCTGGTGCGCGAGGTGATGGTCACGGGGCCATTCGATGCGATGTGTTCTCGCAGTGTGAGTGATGGCGTCCTGCTGGTGGGCGATGCAGCAGATTTCTTCGATCCGTTCACGGGCGAAGGGGTGTGTGCCGCCCTCGCTGGTGCGCACCTCGCGGCGGGGGTACTGGACCACGCCCTCGGCAGCACGGCACCGCTCACGTCGCGGCGCCTGCAGCGCTACCGGACGCTCCGGCGCCAGCATTTTCTCGGCAAGTGGATAGTGGAGCGGCTCATCGGCTACTCAATGCTGGCTCCCGCGCTGTTCGACCGCGCCGTGGGGCGCCTCGAGCGCCGCGGAATGGCCGACACGCTGATTGGGGTGACGGGTGATTTTGTGTCGCCGTGGCGTGTGTTGAATCCGTCTTTCTTGACAAGGATGCTGGTGTAACAACCGTCTGTGTCGCGATCGAGATGTCATCCTGAGCGGAGCGAGCCGCAGGCGAGCGCAGTCGAAGGATCTTCGGAATCGACCACGCGAGAAGCCAGGTATTTCGCAGCGCGGAGCCCGAAGATCCTTCGCTTCGCTCAGGATGACAACACTAGAAGATCCTGCTTCGCTCAGGATGACAGCACCAAAGGTGATTGCTAAATGGACCCATTCGAATTCCGACAACTCTGTGGTCGCTTCACCACCGGGGTCACGGTGCTCACGGCGCTCGATGCGAGCGGAGCACCCGTGGGGATGACCGCGAACTCGTTCGCCTCCGTTTCGCTCGATCCACCGCTGATTTCGGTCGCGATTGAACTCAACGCCTCCGCGCACGATCCACTGATCGGCGCGGCGACCTTTGCCGTGAATATTCTCGAGGCCCATCAGGAGACGCTCTCGCGACGCTTCGCGAGCGGGATCCCCGATCGCTTCGAAGGGGTGGGCTGGCATCGCGGCCTGCTCGACCAGGTGGTGCTCGACGGCGCACTCGCGCACGTGATCTGTGAACAGTGGGCCACGTTGCCGGCCGGCGACCACACCATCGTGATCGGCCGGGTGATTGGCGGCGCAGCCGCGGATCACGGTCGCCCCCTGCTCTACTATCGCGGGGGTTATGCCGACCCCGACCTGCTGTGACCGTGTGACCCGGCTGCAGCCTTCCGCGATCGGTTCCGAGGCTCTGGACGATCCCGCAACGAGTCCCGCCCTGGTGGTCCGGATGCTGAGCGACATCGCGCGCGCGAACCGCTGGTTCGGCGGGCGGCACAGTGTCCGATCGGGCCTCGCGTGGCTGCTCGGCCCGCACGACCGCGGCACGACGCTCTCGCTGCTCGATGTCGGCACCGGCGCAGGCGACCTCCCCCTCGACGCCATCCGCTGGGCCACCGGGCGCGGCATCACGTTGCGCACCTTTGGTGTGGAACGGATCCCGGCCGCCGCACGGCTCGCGCAGGACAACGGCGTGGCCACGATGCTCGCGTGCGCGAGTGCCTTGCCGGTCGCCGATCAGAGTGTCGACATCGTGCTGGTGAGTCAGCTCGCGCATCACCTCGACGACGCGGGCATCGCACGACTCTTTTCCGAGTGCAGCCGGATCGCCCGACGCGGGGTGATCATCTCCGATCTCCGTCCCTCACGCCTGGCCGAGGTTGCCTTTCGCATTGGCGGAACGCTGCTCGCGATGCACCGGACCACGGTGAACGACGGCGTGACTTCGCTTCGACGCGGCTTCTCGACCGAGCGACTTGCCGGGCTGGTGCGGAACGACGCCCACGCGAGGACGTACCTCACGACGCAACCCATCGCACGCATCCTCGCGTGCTGGAGAACCGATCAATGATGCGCGTCGTGGATTATCTCCGGGTGCAGGCCCCGGCCGAGCGGGTCTGGTCGCACGCCGTCGCGGTGGAGCAGTGGCCCGTGATCCTCCCGCACTACCGGTGGGTGACGCGCAGGGAAGGCGCACCCGGCGGCGACGGCGTGGTGGAAATGTCGGCCTGGCGACCGTTCGGGCCACTGCGCTGGCCCACCTGGTGGCTGTCGCAGATGTGGGTCGATGCCGCACGGCGAGAGATCCGATATCGCCACATCGGTGGTATCACGAAGGGGATGGACGTCCTCTGGACAGTGACTCCCACCAGCGAAGGATGGACTGACGTGACGATCGTGCATACCTGGGACGGACCCGACTGGTCGTTCCTCCGCAGGCCCGCAAGTGAATGGGTGATCGGCCCCGTGTTCGTGCACGGGATTGCGGCGCGCACGCTGGCCGGGGTCGCGCGCGCGGCCCGTGCCACACCGTGAGGCGCCCTGTTGTGGTGACGGGCGTGGGACTGGTCACACCCATCGGGATCGGGAAGGAGGCCGTCTGGGAACGGCTCCACCAGCCACACTCGGCGGTCCGCACAATCGAGCGATTCGATCCGTCGCCGTTTCGCTCGCACATCGCGGCCGAGATCCGGGACTTTGATGCCGTGGCAATGCTCTCGGCCAAGCAGGCGCGCCGCACCGACCGCTGTTCGCAGCTGGCCCTCGCTGGCGCCCGCCTCGCACTGGCAGACGCCGACCTCGATCTCGCCAGCGAGCGTTCCGATCGGGTGGGGGTGATGATGGGCACTGCACTCGGCGGCATCGGCTTCGCCGAGCAGGAGAACACCAAGTACGTGCAGGGCGGGCCACGCGAAGTCGATCCGTTGCTGGCACTCACCGTCTTCGGTGGTGCGGTCTCGTGCAACATCGCGATCACGCACGGCGTCTCCGGTGTCAACGCCACCAATGCGATGAGCTGTGCGTCGGGCACACTCGCGATCGGTGAAGCATTCCGGGCCGTCGCGCGCGGGGAGGCCGACGTGATGCTCGCTGGTGGCAGTGAGGCACCGCTGTATCCGCTGTGCTATGGCTCCTTTTCCCTGATCCGGGCGATGAGCACGCGCAACGACGACCCCGCCACTGCATCGCGCCCTTTCGACACGGGGCGCGACGGCTTCGTGATGGCCGAAGGGGCGGCGATCCTCGTGCTCGAATCGCTCGAGCACGCGGTGGCGCGCCGCGCACCGATCTACGCCGAGGTGTCGGGCTACGGACTCACGAACGACGCGCACCATATGACACAGCCACGGCCCGATGGGCGCGAGGCGGTGCGGGCAATGCGACTCGCGCTCGCCGAGGCCGAGTGTGCGCCGGATGATGTGGAATGGGTCAACGCCCACGGTTCGTCGACGAGCCTGAACGATGGCACCGAGGCCTGCGCCATCCGCGAAGTGTTCGGCGCACACACCGACCGCCTCCCGGTGAGCGGCACCAAGGGATGGCACGGGCACGCCCTCGGTGCGAGCGGCGCGATCGAGACCGCGATCGCCTGCCTGGCGATCGAGCGCGGGTGGGTGCCGGACACGCTCAACTGCATCAACCCCGACCCCGCAGGAGCGCTGGCGCACGTGCCCCGGGGTGGCATCGAACTGCGGCCGCGGGCAGTCCTGAAGAACTCCTTCGGGTTTGGCGGCAGCAACGCCACGCTGCTGCTCCGCGCACCATCGGTGTAGATTCGCTGCGGTCGCCCGCTGCGGCCCACTCGCACAACTCCAGCTCAGGACCTGCCATGCCGTCGCTTGCCCGCCGCGCCATCGCCGAAGTGTACGGCACCTTCATCCTGGTGTTCTTCGGATGTGGTGCCGTCATTATGGAGTCGTTCCCGACGGCCCGTTTCGGCCTGATGGGGATTGCCCTGGTGCACGCCATCGCGCTCTCGATCGCGATCACCGCGACGATGGCGATATCGGGCGGTCACCTGAACCCGGCCGTCACGGTGGGGCTCTGGTCGACGCGCCGTCTCCCGGCCGCAGATGCATTTGTCTATGTGATGGCGCAGCTCGCCGGGGCCCTGCTCGCGGCCTTCACGGCGCGCGCGCTCTTCCCGGCAGGTGTGGCGAAGTTCGTGCTCTGGGGCACCCCGACCATTTACGCGGGCATCACGCCGACGATGGCGGTGGCCTGGGAGGCGCTGCTCACCTTCTTCCTGGTGTCGGCCGTGATGGCCACCGTGGTGTCGAAGTCGGCCCCCAGGGTGGGCGGCTTCGCGGTGGGACTCACGCTCTTCTTCGCCATTATGGTGGGCGGGCCGTTCACTGGCGCGGCACTCAACCCGGCGCGCGCCTTCGGCCCTGCCGTGGTCAGCGGCAATATGCAGTCACTCGGGATCTATTTTCTCGGGCCGCTGCTCGGCGGTCTCGTCGCGGCGCAGCTGTGGAGCAGGGTCTTGCTGCAGCGGGAAGATCACTGATCGTCGATCGATGATCGATGATCGATTGGTGATCAGCGCGAGCGCCGGAAGAGCGAGATCGCGTAGCCCACGATGATGACCGCCGCGACCACATAGGCGGCCACAGCGTATCCGCCATTACTCGGCATCGGCAACCTCCAGGGCAACCCGGCGGGCACCGATGCCGAATCGTGTCATCACCATCCCGAGATAGAGCACCGTGAAGACGGCGAACGACGCGAGGAAGGTGCGCAGCATCTCGGGCGGCAATGCCGGCTTGCCGGTCTGCACCACGACGGGCTGGGGATGGGTGGTGTTGAAGAGATAGACCGTCAGGTGGATGAACGGCACGAGCAGCATTCCCATTGCCGCGACCACCGCCGCGTAGCGCGCGCGCTCCGCCGGTTCGCGAATGGCCGAGCGCAGCGCGAAGTACCCGGCGAAGAGCAGGAAGAGAATCAGCGAGAAGGTCAGTCGCGCATCCCAGGTCCACCACGCGCCCCAGATCGGCTTGGCCCAGATCGGCCCGGTGGTCAGCAGGACGGCCCCGAACACGAGCCCGACCTCCGCCGACGCGGCCGCGAAGGTGTCGAAGCGTTCGTCCTTGAGCAACAGGAAGAGCACTGAGGAGATCCCGGCGAGCACGTAGGCCAGTTCCGACGTGTAGGCCGCCGGAGGATGGATGTAGAAGATCTTCTGCGCGAGTCCCTGGAAGCGTTCCGCTGGCGTGAATCGCCACGCCATCAGGTAGATGCCCGCCAGGCCGATCAGGCCCACGAGGATCAGGACGCGCCCTCGCCGAATGGGTCCCGCACCTGCGTCGGAATCGCTGTTCATTCGTCCACCACGACCGGAAAGAGAAGGTTGGCGAGCACGACGAACGCCACATCATAGAGCGCCAGCAATCTAAGCCAGCCCCAGAGCTCGCTCATCGGCCGGCCAGCGAGCAGGCGCATCGTGGCTTCGCTCGCCGCAAACACCGGCGGGATCATAAACGGCAGCAGCAGGACCGGGAGCAGCAGTTCTGCAAAGCGGGTGCGCACGGCCATCGCGGAGAAGAGCGTGCCGACGGCCGTGAAGCCGAGGGTGGCGAGCAGCGCCACGCCGACGACGGCCAGCAGCCCCCACGACGGGGTCACGTTGAAGAAGAGCACCCAGAGCGGAAAGGCCACGGCCTGCACCGTGAGCACAAATGCGAGATTACTGAGCCACTTGCCCCAGAACAGCGCCGTACGGGTCACGGGAGCGAGCAGGATGCCGTCGAGTGCGGCGTGTTCCCGCTCCAGCAGGAAAGCCCGGTTGAGCGCGACGAGCGCGGAGAGCGCCAGCGTGACCCAGAGCACGCTGGGCGCAATCGCGCTCAGCGGTACGCCCGCCGGGTCCCGCGAAAAGACGAAGATCAGCAGGACCAGCACCGCGAACAGCACCGCCGTGAGCAGTGCGGTCTTGTGGCGCCATTCGATCCGGAGATCCTTGGCCGCGATCGCCCGGGCGGTTCGCCAGACGCTCACGCGGCAACCGCCCGGGCGTACGCGACTCTCAGTTCCTCGGGGGAATCGGGTCGCGGGCGGTCGAGCACGATCCGCCCCCCGGCGAGCACCACGACGCGCGTCGCGGGAAGCCAGGCTTCGCCCGGTTCGTGCGTGACGCAGAGAACGGCCCGCCCCGCGGCACGCTCCGCGGCGATCCGGTGGCGCAGTTCGCCCGCCGACTGCGCATCGAGGCCCGTGAAGGGTTCGTCGAGGAGCAGTAGTGAGGGCTGGTGCAGGGTGGCGCGCGCAATGGCGAGACGCTGCAAGGTGCCGCGAGAGAAGCCGGCGACCGGCCGGTCGGCCCAGCGCGACAGCCCCATTGTGTCGATCGCGTCGTCGACCCGGGGCTCGACATTGTCGAGTCCGTGCAACGCCGCCGCGAAACGCAGGTTCTCACGCGCCGTGAGGTCATCGTACAGGAACGAGTGGTGCGACAGCAGTCCCAGCCCGGCGCGTGCCGCCGGATCGGCGTGCACGTCGCGACCCGCGACCAGCACGCGCCCCTTGCTGGGCCGCGCGAGCCCGGCGGCCACTCGCAGCAGGGTGGACTTGCCCGCACCGTTGGGTCCGAGCAGCAGCACCACTTCGCCCGCTGCCACGTCGAGGTCCACGCCGCGCAGCGCACGCACGCGCCCGAAGGCGCGCTCGACGCCGCGCACTTCAAGCAGCGGCGCGTCGGGGCTGTTCACGTCGGGATTGTGGCGGAGGGCATCGCGGAAGATAGGGCGAAGCCGGGCCGGGAGAGAGTGCTGGGGAGCTGAAGGAGCGACACCGCGCCGTTGGCGGTGCGGGACGACCGGCTAGCGTCCGCTGGGGGCGAAGACGAAGAGGTCGTCCAGTTTCGTGAGCACGAGCAGGAACTCGAGCTCCGCGCCGACACCGCGCAGCACTACCGCCTGGCGGCGGTCGGCCGCGTGCCGCTGGACCATCACCAGAGCCCCGAGACCGGAGGAATCGACCTCCCGGGTGCCCCCGAGATCGACCACCAGCTCGCCAGCGCCTTCGGCCATCTCGTCGAGCAGCGCATTCGCGGAAGCGCGAAACGCCTCTCGGGTCGAGAGACCGAGACTTTCGGGAGCTTGCAGCACCCGCATCGGCGGTTGTGCGGTGGACACGGTCAAAGGGCCTCCTGCCCGGCAGCGTGATTGGGAGAGGAATCAGCAAGGGGCTTGCCACCGCGCCAGCGGGCCGCCTCGTACAGGAATTGGTCGCCTGGGGTGTGGCGGCCCAGCCGCAGTAGATTGAGAGAAACCCCTTCCGGAAGCCCGAATCCGATGACCGACCAGCTCGATACCCTGCTCAGCGAGGAACGTCGCTTCCCGCCCCCGGCCGCCTTCGCGAAAGAAGCCCTGGCGACCCCTGACCTCTACCAGAAAGCCGCTGCCGACCGCCTCGGGTTCTGGGCGGAACAGGCCAGGACCCTGGAGTGGTCGCGGCCCTGGGACACCGTCCTGGAGTGGGACCCCCCGCACGCCAAATGGTTCGAGGGTGGACAGCTCAACGTCTCGGTCAATTGCCTCGATCGCCACGTCCGGGGCGCGAAGCGCAATCAGGCCGCGTTGCTCTGGGAGGGCGAGCCCGGCGACCGGAAGGTCCTCACGTACGGAGAACTGGCCCGGGAAGTGGGCCAGGCGGCCAATGCCCTCCGTCGACTCGGCGTGAAGCGAGGCGACCGGGTGGCCATCTACCTCCCGATGGTACCCGAGGCCGCCGTGGCGATGCTCGCCTGCGCCCGGATCGGCGCCATCCACTCGGTCGTCTTCGGCGGCTTCTCGGCGGAATCGCTGCGTGACCGCATTAACGATGCCCAGGCGGTCTGTTGCATCACTGCCGATGGGGGGTACCGACGCGGACAGGTGGTCCCGCTCAAGCGCTTTGCCGACGATGCCCTCGCGGAATGCCCGACCGTTCGCTCCGTTCTGGTGGTCCATCGGGGAGGCGGCCTCGATCCCACGAGGTGTCCGATGGTCGAAGGACGTGACCACTGGTGGCATCGGGCCCTGGAGAATGAGTCCGTCGAGTGCGCACCCGAGGCGATGAACGCAGAGGACCTGCTGTTCATTCTCTATACCTCCGGAACCACCGGGAAACCGAAGGGGATCGTGCATACCACCGGCGGCTACCTCACGCAGGTTGCCGCGACCACCAGGTACGTCTTCGATCTCAAGGACGACGATGTCTTCTGGTGCACCGCCGACATCGGCTGGGTCACGGGCCACTCGTATGTGGTCTACGGTCCGCTCGCCAACGGTGCGACCGTCGTGATGTATGAAGGGGCACCCGACTGGCCGGAACGCGACCGGTTCTGGGAGATCTGCGAGCGCTATGGCGTGACGGTGTTCTACACTGCCCCCACCGCGATCCGGGCCTTTATGAAGTGGGGCGGCACCCACCCCGCGCGCCACGATCTCTCACGTCTCCGCCTGCTCGGCACCGTCGGCGAACCGATCAATCCCGAGGCGTGGATCTGGTACCACGAAGTCATTGGTGGTGGCCGCTGTCCCATTGTCGACACCTGGTGGCAGACAGAAACCGGCGGGATAATGCTGACCCCGTTGCCCGGCGTGGTGACGACCAAGCCTGGCTCGGCCACGATTCCCTTCCCCGGAATGGAGATCGAACTGGTCGATGTCACCGGCAAGGTGGTGGAGGAAGGCGGTGGATTCCTCACCATCAAGTCGCCGTGGCCGGGAATGCTGCGCACCATCTACGGCGACGACGCGCGCTATCAGGAGACCTACTGGAGCCGCTTTCCCGGCCGACGCCGACGGCTACTGGTGGATCCTCGGACGCGTGGACGACGTGCTGAACGTGGCTGGTCACCGGATCGGCACAATGGAAGTGGAGAGCGCGCTGGTGGATCACCCTTTCGTGGCCGAGGCGGCCGTCGTGGGCAAGGCCCACGACCTCAAGGGTCAGGGCATCGCCGCGTTCGTGACGCTCAAGGACGGCCACACGCCGAACCCTGCCCTGCGCGACGAGTTGCGCGAGCACGTGGCAAAAAAGATTGGCGCGATCGCGAGGCCCGACGACATCCTCTTCTCGGCCGACCTGCCCAAGACCCGAAGCGGCAAGATCATGCGACGGTTGCTGCGGGATATTGCCGAGGGCAGAGCGCTGGGCGACACGACAACGCTGGCCGACCCGGCAGTGGTGGCGAAGCTGAAGGCGCAGTATGAGGAGACGGAAGGATAGGCGATGGGCGATGATCGATGGGCGATGGGCGATGGGCGATGGGCGATGGGCGCCTGCAGGGTTGTCATCCTGAGCGAAGCGAGCCGGAGGCGAGCGCAGTCGAAGGATCTTCGGGGTCGCCTTCCACGCGAAGCCCAGTTCGGCGCAGCCGTGGGGCGATGATCGCCCATCGCCTATCGCCCATCGTCAAACCTGTATCTGCGCCCCCAGCTCAATCACGCGGTTGGGCGGCAGCCCGAAGAACGCCGTGGCACTCTGGGCGTTGCGCGACATTACGCCGAAGAGCCGGGCACGCCACGCGGACATTCCATCGGCGGCGCGCGGTCCGCCGTGGGTTCGCTCCGCGACGATCAGCGTTTCCCGACCGAGGAAGAACGACACCTCCTGCATCCGCAGCGAGGCCACCTTGCCATCTTCCGCGGGGCGGATCTGCCCGGCGATCACCTCGAGGATCGAGGGAATGTCGGGCGTTTCCATAAAGCCGTAGCGCGCAATCACCGAATAGAACCCTTCGCCTCTGGACTCCACCGTCACCCGGTTCTCGGGGTCGGCGAGCGGAATCTCGAGGGTTGTGACGGTCATCAGCACCACGGTCTCGTGCAGCACCTTGTTGTGCTTGAGGTGATGCAGCAGCACGGGCGGCGCGACGTCGGGGAGTGAGGTCATGAACACGGCGATGCCGGGGACGCGATGTACGCGCCGCTTCGCGAGGTCGGGCACGAACAGGTCGAGTTCGAGCGACGACTCGCGCAGCATCGCAGTGACCTGGGCACGCCCCTGCTTCCAGGTGCTCATCAGCAGGAACACCACCAGCGCCGCGAGGAGCGGGACGTAGCCGCCATCGGGGATCTTCAGGAGATTGGCGCCGAGGAAGGCCGCATCGACCAGGATGAAGAGAGCGGTGATCGGCACCACGCGCCAGAGCGACCAGTGCCAGAGCTTCCGCATCACGATGGCGAAGAGCAGCGACGTGGTCAGCATCGTGCCGGTGACGGCCACGCCGTATGTTGCCGCGAGGTTGGTCGAGGACTGGAAGGCAAAGACCAGCCCGAGACAGGCGACCCAGAGCGTCCAGTTGACGCCGGGCATATAGATCTGGCCAATCTCGGTGCGCGAGGTGTGAATCAGTCGCATCCGCGGCGCGAAGCCGAGCTGCATCGCCTGCTGCGTGAGCGAGTAGGCTCCGGAAATCAGGGCCTGCGAAGCCACGACCGCGGCCCCGGTCGCGATGACCACCAGCGGGTAGAGCGCCCAGTCCGGTGCGAGCAAATAGAACGGATTGCTGACGGCCGAGGAGTCCTTGAGCAGCAGCGCGCCCTGACCGAAGTAGTTCAGGGCCAGCGCCGGGAGCACCACGGCAAACCAGGCGAGCCGGATCGGGCGAGGGCCGATATGGCCCATATCGGCATAGAGTGCCTCGCCGCCCGTGATCACCAGCACCACGGCCGCGAGCACCACGAACGCGTGCCCCTGCTCACGGAGGAAGAACTCCACCGCATAGGCCGGGTTGAGCGAGTGGAGCACTTCGGGATTCAGCGCGATGCCGCGCACGCCGAGGATGGCAATGCAGATGAAGTAGATGGTGGTGACCGGCCCGAAGATCCGGCCGACTCCAGCCGTGCCGCGACTCTGGACGGCAAAGAGCGCGGTGATGATCGCCACGGTGATCGGGATCACCCAGTGCTCGAAGATTGGCGTGGCGACCTTGAGCCCTTCCACGGCGCCGAGCACGGAGATCGCGGGGGTGATCACGCCATCGCCGTAGAGCAGCGCCGCGCCGAAGAGCCCGACGATCAGGATGAAGCCCCGCCCCTTCGCGTGTCCGCCCGGGCGCACCAGCGCGACCAGCGCGAGGATGCCCCCTTCGCCGCGGTTGTCGGCGCGCATCACGAGGCCGATGTACTTGAAGGAGACGACGAAATTGAGCGACCAGAAGATCAGCGACAGCACGCCGAGCACGTTGTCGTGAGTCAGTGCAACGGCGTGCGGGCCGCCGAAGCACTCCTTCAGGGCGTAGAGCGGCGACGTCCCGATGTCGCCGTAGACCACGCCCAGCGCCGCGAGGGAAAGGCCGGCAAGCGCCTTTCCCGTGGGCGGTGTCCGGTCGTGGCTCACGGAGCGGGCGGCGTCGCCGTCGAGCTGCCCTTCAGGGCCACGAGAGAATCCACCAGTTGCACCATCGCATCACCCGAGAGCCCGGTGTAGATCCTGCCGCCGATCAGGAACGACGGCGTATACTGCACGCCGAGCTGCATCGCCTCCTGCGAGGAGGCCTCGATGCGGCCGGCATACTTGGCCGACTCCATACACGCCTGCCAGGTGCTGGTGTTCACACCTGCCTCCGCCGCAACATCCCTGAGCATTCCCAGCGGATTGCGCACGGTGGAGCGTTCGGTCTGGTTGCGGAACAGCCCCGCCTTCATCTCCCAGAACTTGCCCTGATCGGCAGCGCAGGCCGCCGCGTGGGCCACCAGCCGCGAGTTCGGATGGACGGGGAGTGGAAAGTCACGATAGCGCAGGCGCGCCTTGCCGCTCTCGATGAGCCGGGATTTCACATCGGGCCAGGAGACGGCTTCGAACTGGGCACAGCCCGGACATTCGAAGTCGGCGTACTCGGTGATCTCGACGGGAGCCGAATCGCTTCCGATCAGGTAGCCGCGAAAGCCGCTGGTGTCGGCGCTCGAGATCATCACGTTGGCTGGAATCGAGACGGTCTTGCCGCCCAGTACCCGGTAGGCGAGCGCGCCCACACCAACAATCACGATCGCGCCGAGTACGTAGTAGAAGGTCTTCTGTCCCTGGGCCATGCGACCTCTGGCACGCCGGTCGGTGAGCGCGGGCCCCTGTGGGCAGGCGTCGACAGGCGTGCGGAAACGGGGGTTCACCGCGCTCAAGCCCCCACCCTGATGGAGTTGGAGCCAGCGCAATCTAATGTCCACTGGCCCGGTACGTAGGGGCTTCCGGAGCTCCGGGAGCCCCCGGAATGCGGCAATCCGGGGCGGCAACTGCCAAAAAGCGAACAAAATCCCTATATTGCGCGTATAGAGAGAGAACAATTTTCGGGGAGCGTTCCCCGGTAACGCACACAGGACGGTCCATTGACGAAGAAGAAACCAGCCCCCCGCACCCCTGCGATGCCGACGGTATTTGACCAGGGCCGCGACGAGCTGTTCAGCCACATCCTTCGCTGCGGTGTGCTCGACGCAGCGCCGGAGCACCAGAAGGAATGGATGGACGATACGATGCAGTACATCGCCGATCGCTACACCGACCTCAAGCCTGAGGAGCTGAGCCAGCTCCGTGTGCTGGGCGAGCGGTTCTGTCAGCCGGTCGTGCGTCGTGCGCCGACCGCGGCCAGCGAGCCCGAGGGTGAGACCCCGGCGACGACCGAGAGCGATGCCGAGCCGACCGAAGCCGAAGGCGCCACCGTCTCGGCCTGATGCACGGCGGTTGACCAACGCGAGAACGAGAAGGGCAGGCGAAGTCGCCTGCCCTTTGTCGTATCCGTCAACCGCTGTTCACCCGTCGAGGATGACTTCGGTCGTGACCGGAATATCGGGATTGAGCGACAATACCACCGAGCAGTACTTGGTCACCGACAGCTCCACGGCGCGATCGGCCTTGGCCTGCGTGAGCCCCTCCCCAGCGAGCCGGAAGGTGATCGTCAGGGCGTTGTAGCGCTTCGGCAGTTCTTCATTGCGCCGCCCGGTGACATCAATACTGAAGCGCGTGAGCTTGACCTGCATCTTCTCGAGAATGCTCACGACGTCGGAGCCAGTGCAGGCTCCCGCCGCGAGCAACAGGGCGACCATCGGCCCGGGGCCTTCCTTGCCGTTGCCGTCGAGCACGAGCGTCGACCCGTTGGGCGAGGGCGCGGTGAACGACATACCGCTGGTCCAGTCGAGGTGGCCAAAGCGGAGCGTGGGATCAGTCATCGGGTACTCAACTTCCTGAAGAAGGGCTTGTTGTAATCGTACAGGGCATAGAGTGCGACTGCCGCCGTGGCCCAGGCCAGCGGGCGCAGCAGCGTGGAACCGAGCACGAACGCGAGCAGCGTGAGCAACTGCAACAGGGTGACGGCCTTGCCACCAGCCCGCGCGGGCACGGTGGTGGCGCGGTGCGTCGCGACGGTAATGAAGAACGCGACCGAGGCAATGATGTCGCGGACGAGCAACGCCACCACCTCGTACCACGCGAGCGTGCCCGACAACAGCACGACAGCGAACGCCGCGGCCATAAAGAGCTTGTCGACGATCGGATCCAGCATCACGCCGATCCTGGAGCCGCCAAACCGGCGTGCCCACCAGCCGTCGCCGAAGTCCGTGGCCGCCGCGAGGGCAAGCAGCACCAGGCGTGCCTCGGTGCTCGTGAGCAGCGGGAACGCGATCGCCAGGGGGAGGCGCACCAGCGTAATGGCATCGGCCACGGCAAAGACACCGCGACGCGAGGAGGCTTCGTGTTCCGGCATCCCGAAAGCTACCCCTTGGGAGCTGCTGCCACGACGCCTTCGGCCCGCGCGGCCGGATCGAGCGACCGCGCGGCGACCTCGTGCACCGCCTCGGCAGTCACGGCCCGGTATGGTGCACCCGGGCTGTCGAGTTCGAGCAGGCCCTCGCCGAGCAACCAGGCATCGGCAATTTCACCGGCGAGCGCTCCGGCCCCCTGACGCGAGATTTCCGCCTGGCCGGCGAGCATCGCGGTGGCGCGCTGCAGCTCCTCCGGGGTGGGTGGCTCGCGCCTGAACGCCGCCAGCTCCTCGAGCATCGCATCGCGCGCCTCGTCAAGCCGTTCGGGCGCCATCGCGATGTAGGTGAGCAAGCCCCCGCTGCTGCGTCGCTGCCAGGACGATGCCATCACCGTGTAGGCCAGTGACCGGGCACTGCGCAACGACTCGAACAGTCTCCCTCCCAGCCCGCCAGCCACTGCGGACCAGACTTCGGCAGCGAAGCGATCGGGATCGGTGCGCGCTGGTCCGGGAAAGATCATTGCCAGCGCAGACTGGCGTCGATCGCGCAGCTCAATGCGCTGCCCCGGGACAATCCCCGATGCGGTCGCCACGGCGGGATCGTGTGCATCGCCCCCGACGCTGGAGAATGTCTCGGCCAGAAGTTCCGCGAGCGCGGCGGGTTCCGCATCACCCACGGCGACCACGGTGGTCGGTCCGTGCTCGAGCAGCCCCGCGTGCCACTGTTGCACGTCACGGATGGAGATCGCCATCAGCGAATCGGCGGTGCCGAGCGGTGGTGCGCCGTAGCCGGCATCGCCGAAGGCCTGTCCGAGGGCAAGCTGGAAGGGAAAGCGACCCATATCGTCGGCCACTGCGCGCGCGTCCTCGAGCAACAGCGCCCGTTCGATCTCGAATGCCGGGGCATCGAACCGTGGCGAGGCCAGCACATCGCGCAGCAGCTCCGCTGCGCGCCCCACCCGCTCCGCCACCACCGACGCACCGAAGCCCACCACATCACTGCCGAGCGACGGTGACAGCACCCCGCCCTGCGCCTCCATTGCCAGGGCCAGCTGCGCAGCATCGCGATCGTGCGTGCCTCGCACCATCGTGCGCACGGCGAGCGCGGCAAGGCCGGCATTGCTGAGCGACTCGCGCGCGTGCCGGCGCCGATAGACGGCGAGCGCGACCTGCGGCACGTCACCCTGACGCGCAGTGAGAATGTCGAGCCCGGGCAACCCGAGGTGGTAGACTCCGTGCGCCTCGACCCGCCTCGACGATGCGAGCACCACCGGCGCGCGTGTTGCGAACGGCACCGGGAGAATCGGGGCGGGCGACACGCGGGGTCGTTGCGACGCGTCGGCCAGCACGCGCGCATCGAAGGGCGCGTCGTCTCCATCGGGGAGATAGACGATCCCGGAGACGCCGTCGGCCGGGAGCACACGCGCCACGACCTCACGGAGCAGCGCCGGCGTGACCGCCAGCAGCTCGTCCTCTTCCCGATCGAGTCGCGTCACATCGCCCTCGGCCTCCGCGGAGGCGAGCGCAGTCGCACGACTCTCATAGCGCTCCAGCCGACGTCGCATCCGCATCAGCATCAGGGTCCGGACGCGGTCGAGCTCGTCACTCGCGACTTCCTGCTCCGCCAGCGCCCGCACGGCACCAAGCGCAATCGGGAGCACCTCGGCCACGCGACGACCCTCGAGTTCGGCCCCGAGCGCAAAGACGCCGACATCCTCCGCGCCATAGAGTGAGGCCCCAACGCCCGCAACGAGGCCGGGCTCACGGAGCAGGCGCGCAAGGCGGGCGCCGCGTCCCGCAGAGAGGACACCCGCCGCGAGCTCCAGTGCGGGCGCGTCGGGGGCGAGCGGTCCCACACCACGCCAACCAAGCACCAGTTCCGCCTGCGTGAC
>JAZJZU010000039.1:65683-72617 GCA_040389605.1 Gemmatimonadota bacterium | reverse complement strand
GACCGAGACGGCCTCGAGTTCGCTGATGATGCGCTCCACGTCGGCCGGATCGGAGCCACGCGGGAAGGTGACGCCGGCCGACACGGTGGCGCGGTCGCCGCCGCCCCAGTAGCCACCCCAGCTGTTGCGTGGAACCTTCTTCACGAATCCCCACGTGAGCACACCGACAAGCACGACCGTCATCGTGATGGTGACCCAGCGCCAGCGCAGCAGGTGGAACGAGGTACGCTCATAGGCGTGGAAGAGTCGCCTCCACCCCGCCGAACGTCCTCCACCGCCCTGTCCAACTGCCGGGACCAGCACGAGTGCGGTCACCACTGACCAGAAGAGCGCCAGGGTGAACGCCGCGGCAAATGGCATAAAAGCCGCACGCGCGTCGCCCTGCAGGTAGAGGAACGGAAAGAGCACCACGGCGGTGGTGAGCGTCGCGCCGAGCACCGCTGGCCCGATCGCCGCGCCCGCTGCGGCGCGGGCCTCGGGTGTGTCGGGCACCATCCGCATCCGTTCCACGACCACCAGGCCGTTCTGCACCAGGATGCCGATGCCCATCGCAAGGCCGGCGAGCGTGAGCAGGTTTGCGGGAATCTTGAAGAGGTAGAGCCCGAGCGCGGTGCCGGCGATCGCCACCACGGCGCTGCCGAGGACGAGCAGCGAACGGCGGATCTCGCGCAGGGTCAGCATCATCACCAGCAGAACAGAGGCGAACGCGATCGCACCACGCAACAACAGGTTGTTCAGTTCCTTGTTGAGGTCGACACTCTCATCGCGTTCGACACGCAACCGCACGCCGCGCGGGAGGGTCTTCCCGATCTGCGCGATGACGGCGCGTGCGGCGGCGGCCGTCTTGATGGCGTCGGCGCCGGCCTGCCGTTGCAGTGAGAGGGTGACGGCCGTCTGCCCGTTCAGGCGATAGAAGGCGCCGCGACTGTCCTCTTCGGGATGAATCGCGGCCAGCTGGCCCAGCGCGAAGACCTGACCGCCCGGCCCGCGCACAGGAAGGCGTTCGAGATCCTCGATCGCGTGCGGGACATCGCGCAGGGTGACGTGCCGCTCGGTGGCCCCATCGTGGGTCACGCCCAGCGCCTCGACCACCTTGGCCTCGGCCACGGCCCGCACCAGCAGCCAGGGATCGATTCCCAGCTGCCGGAGCCTGCTTGGGTCATACGAGAGCAGCACACCGTTCTCGGCACCGCCGTTCGCCTGAATGCCGGCGATCCCGGCGAGCGCCTCAAGGCGCGGCTGAACCTGGTCCTTGGAAATCCGCTGGAGCGCGCCGGGGGTGTAAGGCCCGGTGACGTTGACCTCCATCAGCGGTTGCTGATCGAGTTCCTCGGGGACCCAGTTGCTGACATTGATGGTGCTTTGCGCCGCATCGGGGAGGTCTCGCCGAAGCGTTTCCATCCGCTCGAGAATGGCGAGCCGCGCCATCGTAATGTCGGCCTCAGGGTCGAGCTCGACCGTGACGGATGCCTGGTCACTGCTCGAGGTGGAGCTCGTCTTCCGTACGCCGTGAATCCCCTGCACCGCGGATTCGATCGGCGATGTGAGATAGGTCTCGATCAGTTCCGGCGATGCACCCCGCCACGAGGCGCTGACGCCGATGCGCGGGAGGTCGACCGTGGTGCGGGTGGCGAGCGGCAGCCGGGTGAATGCCATCGCACCGGCGATGGTAAGCCCGGCCGCGAAGGCCCAGACCACAGCGGGCCGGCTGGCCGCCCAGCGGATCATCCCGACGCCTCCGACAGGGCTGCCGCTGCCAGCGCGCGCCGCTCGTGGCGTCGTTCAATCACGGCGTAGGCAGTGGGCAGCAGGAAGAAGGTGACCAGCAGCGCCGACACCGAACCGCCGATGATGCCGGCAGCCAGCGGCTGGTAGAGTGCGCCGCCGCTGCCCCAGTTGAACACCAGTGGCAGGACGCCGGTGATGGTAGTGAGGGATGTCATTGCGATGGCCCGCAACCGCTGGCGTCCACCGAGCAGAATGGCTTCGTCGATGGGATGACCGAGTTCGCGGAAGCGGCGAATGGCATCGAGCTTCACGACCGCCTCGTTGTCGGCCATTCCGATCATCACCACGATGCCGATCAGGGAGACGGCGTTAATCGACTGGCCCGTGATCCACAACGCGAGGATGCCACCGGCGCCCGCGAGCGGGACGGTGGTCATCACCAGCAGCGGTGTGGTGAATGAAGCGAATTCGCCTGCCAGCACGAGGAACATCAGCGCGATCGAGAGCAGCGCCACGATGCCGAGTTCGCGCGTGGTCTTCCGCTGCTCCGTGTCGGCACCGGTCACGCTCCATTCGACGGCGGGATCGAGCGTGAGTCGCTGCATCGCGGCTTCGACATCGGCCGCGGCCTTCGCGGTACCACCTCGTTCCACGGCGCCTTCGACAACCGACACGGGCCGTTGTCCGATCCGCACCACTTCAATGGGGGCGCGTGTTTCCCGCAGACTCACCAGCTGCGCCAGCGGGACGCCCTGCACCGTGGTCGCCATCGCCGCATCGATGCTCTCGTTGGCCACGCCCGCGTAGCGGATCTGGATCGGGGTGCGGCGGTCGGTTTCGCGCAGGTCGCCGGCCGGCACGCCGCCCAGTGCTCCCTTGAGCGCATTGGCCACCGCGCCAATGGAGATGTTGCGTTGCGCGATCCGTTCCCGCAACAGGGTGACTTCGACCACCGGCTGGGTGCCGGCATAGGCGTCCTGGACGTCGGCCAGCGTCGTGATTCGTGCGAGCGCGGTCCGCACCTGGTCGGCGGCGAGCGCCGCCATCTCGCGTCTGGGCGCCGAGATCTCGACCTTCACCGAACGCCCCTCGCGGCCAATGAGTGAGCCGAACTCCGACTGGCCTGCGAGGTCGAGCGAGAGCGAACCCGCGGCCAGGTCGGGCACAGCCTTCCGGAGCGCATCGGCAAAGCGGCTGGCGTCCATCCCGTCCGGCACCGGAATTACGAACACGGCGGTGCCCGCCGACCCAGGCTCGGAGCCGGAGAGGACTTCTTCGTCCGTTGCCACACCGACGCGCACGTAGACGCCCCTGCTGCCGAGCTTTGCGGCGGCGGCCTCGATGCGGGCGGTCTGCCGAATCGTTTCCTCGATCGCCGTGCCGGCGGGAAGCCGCATCTCGGCCACCGCGGTACCCTCGTCCACCTGTGGGAGAATTTCCCTCGGCAGCCGCATCGTGATGAGCACGGTGAAGAGGGTGACCGCGATCGAGACCGCGAAGACCTTCCCGGGATTTCGCAGCGACCACGCCATCCCCGCTTCGTATTGCTCGGCCAGTTCGTGTCCCCAGCGCGTGATGCGGGTGTGGTCCTCGGGGGTGTTGTGTCGAACGACGGGTACGGCGGGCTCGCCCGACCGTCCCCTGCGACCCAGCGTCATCATCACTGGCATCATCGTGAGCGCCATAATCAGTGACGCGGTCACGGTGAGCACCACGGAAATCGAGAGATCGCGGAACAGGGCCGCCGCAAGGCCCTGCACGAAGACAATCGGCCCGAATACCAGCACAGTGGTGAGCGTGCCAGCAATGAGCGGCCCGGCGACTTCCTCGGTGCCGAGCCGGGCCGATTCCCAGTAGCCCACGCCCTCATCGCGCATTCGCCCGGTGGCCTCTGCCACCACGATGGCGTTGTCGACCAGCAGACCCACCGCGAGCGCGAGGCCGCCCAGTGAGAGGATGTTGATGGTCACGTGGAACATCTGCAGCAGGGTGAGCGAGACCAGCACCGAGAGCGGGACCATCAAGCCGATCGCCAGCGACATCCGCCAGTCGCGCAGGAAGACGAGGATCAGCAGGATGGAAAGAATTCCGCCGGCGATGATCTCCTGCGACAGGTTCGAGAGTGCATCCTGGACGAATTGCGCCTGGGCAGCGACAAGACGGATCTGGACCTTCGGGAATTCGGTGCGCAGCAGTCCCAGCGTCTTCTGCAACTCCTTGGTCACCGCCACGGTGTTGGCACCGGCGTCCTTGTAGACCACCAGGCCCACCGCGGCAGTGCCGTCGAGCCGGACGATCGTGCGCGGGTCGGCGCTCGCAGGTGTCACGGTGGCGATGTCGCCCATCGTGACGCGCTTCGACATCGGACCAACGGGGATATCACGGATCTCCGCCGGGTCGCGCAGCTCGGTGAAGGTGCGCACCGGGAAACGGAACTGCCCCCGGCGGATGGTGCCACCGGGTGCCATTGCATTGGCGCTCTTGATGGCGGTCGCGACATCGTCGGACGTCAGGCCGAGCGCGCGCATCCGCTCCGGATCGACATCGACCCGGATTTCGTCGTTGGGGTCACCAACGACGGCCACCGAGGCCACGCCCGAGATCTGTTCGAGCCGACGCGCGTGGACATCGAGTGCCGCGCGCGCCACGGCGCGCAGGTCGCCTGGACCCGTGAGGGCGAGCACGGCGATCGGCCGTTCACCCGGATCCGACGTCAGCAGGGTCGGTCGCGCCGCGGCCGTCGGTAGCGCGTTGCGAGCGTTGTCCAGCTTCTCGCGCACGGCCAGCACCGTCTTCGCCATATCGGTGCCCCAGCCGAAGCGGAGGATCGTGGTGCCCTCACCGTTGCGCGACACCGAGCGCATCTCGACCAGACCCGGGGTGTTGCCCACGGCCTTCTCGATCGGCTCGGCAATGAACCGGGAGACTTCCTCGGGTGCTGCCCCGTCGTAGACGGTTCGCACGGTGAGCACGGGAAGTGCCACATCGGGGAGCAGCGAGACCGGCATCCTGCCCAGCGATACCGCCCCCAGCAGGATGAGGGCAATGGTGGCCGAGATGGTCGCCACGGGGCGCCGCAGCGCAGTGGTGCTCAGGGACACAGGCGCGTCCCGGTCAGTTGGGCTGGTCGGCTTCGCGCTTCCGGGTCAGGCGGACCGGCGCCTGATGCGTCAGCGTGAGGTGACCGTCAGTGAGCACGATGTCGCCAGGCTTGAGCGGAATCTCGTTGGTACTGCTGTCGGGCAGAATCTCGGATTCGGTTGCCGAACGGCGACCGACGTTGACATAGACCCATTCGGCGCGGCCGTCCTTCACCACGAACACCAGCGGGCGGTTCTCGCGCTCGATGATGGCGCGGGTCGGGACAATGATCCGGTTGGGTAGCCGCGCCGATTCGAGCCGCACGTCGGCATACATCCCCGGTCGCAGGGTGCCATCGCCCCGGATGCGCACCACGGCGCGTCCCGAGCGAGTGACGGTGTCAACCAGTGGGAGGATCGCCGCGATTGTACCACGCACGGGCTTGTCAGGGGCCGCGGCTACGGTAACAAACGCTTCTCCACCCACATGCAGCAGTGGCAGGTCGTGCTCCAGCACGGCGGCCTCGACGCGCAGGTTCGCGAGATCCACGACCGTGGCAATGTCCTGGCCGTTGGTGACGCGGTCGCCCACGGCGACGTTGACCTTGTCGACCACGCCATCGAATGGCGCCGTGATCACGGCGTTCTCCCGCGCGAGCTTCGCCTTGTCGAGCGCGACTTCGGCAGCCTTCAGTCCTGAGTTCGCGAGGGCGTAGTCCCGGCGTGCCTGCGGCGGTGCCTTGCCACTCACGATCGAGTCGGGGTCGATTTCGGTATGGTACTTCACGCGTGCAGAGGCGACCTGCGCATCGGCGGAGGCGACGTCGAGATCGAGTGGACGAGGGTCGAGCCGCACCATCGGAGCGCCGCGCGTCACGCGATCTCCGGGGCGCACCAGCACTTCGGCAACGGTACCGGTGGCCTCGGCCTTCCTGCTGGAAACTGCGTCGCTGCGAATCTGTCCCGTGGCCGTCACCGTGAGAACCAGGTCGCCCTTCCGGACCGGCTCTCCGACGACATCGAGGGCGAGCCCCGATGCGGCCGTGCTGGAATCGGCAGGAGGGCCATTGGCCGCGGAGTCGTCCTGCTTCTTGCCGCAGGCGCTCGTGACCAGGGCGGCGAGGAGCAGCAGGGAGCGCGAACGCACAGGAAGCATCAGGGGCCTCACGGGGTGTCGAGGGTCAAACGCAGCGACGCCAGCCCCCGGGGGATGCACGAGGGGAATGCTTCGATGCACGACGGGATGCCGAGTCGGGACCGAAGCGGGAGACGACAGCGCCAAGGGGTGCGCATAGACTCACAGGTGGAGGAGCGGAGGAATCAATTATACCTCCGCACGCGGCTGCCGGGGATATTCCCGCCGCGCACCCGCATCCTAGGCTACGGATATGAAGAAGCTGTTCAGGCCGGGAATCAGTCCGGGGCGCCCTTGTCGATGCGGTAGACCGTGATCGCCATCGACCCGGTCGTGTCATCCTCCTCGAGGGAGTAGACGCGGTCGCGGGTCCAGAAGGTCCGCCACGGCTCAGTAAAGGTGGTGGGCACCTGCCCGAGCAGCACGCCCGCGGACGTAAACACTTCCCACACCGATCCCGGTCCCTTCGAGCCAGGCAACAGCACCCAGATGTTGTTGCCTCCGTCAACCACGAAAGTGGTCCAGATCGGATAACTCGTCGGGATGTCGCTCATCTTTGCGATGCTGCGGAGGTCAGGATTGTTCCTGGTGTAGAGGTCGTACCGTTCCTGGCGAAGTGAATCGGGGATTGTCGCGACGGCACCGGGGACGGACTCGAAGATCGCGACGGTATCGAGTCCGGTCCGCGAGACGATCAGCCGGTAGTCCTCGGCATTTCCCCAGACGAATCGCCCCGTGCGATCAATGGTCGATGATGTGCCAGGCATGAAGGGAATCGACCACGTCGCGCTGCCCTGCTTGTTCTGGAGGTGCCACAGCATCCGCTCGGGTTCTGCCGGGAAGAGGATGGTGTCGACCACGGTGCTGTCGAGTCGGTAACGAATGAAGCCGGCGCCGGCGAAGATGCCGGGATGCTTGCTGGTGGTATCAACCCGGATGCTTCCGGGAATCGGCACGATGCCGTTGTCGTCGGCGCGAATGGTCCGGGAGT
>JAZJZU010000039.1:58975-65673 GCA_040389605.1 Gemmatimonadota bacterium | reverse complement strand
AAGGTGCTGGTGCGTGACTGCCCCGGGTCGTGCTGGACCAGGGTATCACGGGCGATGGTCAGCATCCCCCACTGGCGGAACTCGCCGGGGCCGCTGCCGTCGCGCCCGATGGTCCGGAGGAAGGCGCCGTCGGCACTGTAGGCCTTGATGGTCGCCGGTTTCGAGTCGAGCACGTAGATGTTGCCCTTCGAGTCGGCCACGATGCCGCTCGGATTGTTGAGCTGGCCGGGCGAACCGTCCGGAATCGCGAAGGTATGCTCGAGCACGAGCTTCCAGCCGTTCGTGTCGGCCCACCCGGTTGGTCCGGTATTGCGGACGCGCACGATGCCACCAGGGAGGGTGTCGATGGTGGGCGCGTTAAGCGACACCTTTGCATCGGCTGCGCCGCACGCCGCTGCAAGGATCAGGGCCAGCGGAACAGTGTGGCGCATCGTTATCGCTCCGGGTGCGTAATGCGGCTGATCCTGATCATTGGCAATGAGGCGTGGTTTTCGAGGAGCACGGCCACCTGGTCACGGCCACGAGGTGGCCGCAACGAGAAGGATGGGGCAACCAGCGTTAGATGCCCCGGTGCCCGGGATCGTTCCATTGCTCTCCCGGCGTTACTTCGCTGTTCCCGTCTCGAGCCGGAAGACCCGGATCACTGGCCGACCATCGTCGTCCTCGTCGGCCACCGCCAGGCGATCGCGTCCCCAGGCGGCGCTCTTGAACATCTTCCGGCTCGGTGGCGGGACATCGCCGAGCAGGATGCCGTTCCGATCGAACACCTGGAGTCGGGTGACTTCGCCTGCATCGCCGGGCAAGGCAACCCAGAGTCGACCCGCACGATCGAGCGACAAATGGGTCCACGGCAGCCAGGTGTGCGGGATGTCGTCCTTGTTGGCCGATTCGCGCATCGCCTTCTGAATCGCCGCGTCGGGGTGCTGAGTCGCATTCTCGAACAGGGTATCGCGCATCGCGTCCGAAATGGGCAGTTCAGGGGCCGAGGCCTCGAACAGCCGCGCTGTGTCCGTGGCGCCGCGCAGGATCGCGAAGCGGTAACTGGCCGAGTGCCCGGAGACGATCATTCCATCGATGCGCGGTTCGAAGAAATTCCCCGGCTGGAGGGGTGCCATCATGATCATCGACATCGCGTTGCCGCCGCGCTTCACGGTGACGGTCCAGTTTTTCAACTTGCGAAAGTCTTCCTGTGCCGGCATCGGGATGGTGTCGACCACTGACCCGTCGAGCCTGATGCGATACCACGACGCCTGGTTGTTCCGGCCCGAGCCCGGGATCCAGGCCAGACCGGTGCTGTCGATGGTGATCCGCGGCCAGAAGTAGCAGCAGGGGCTGGGCACGGCCTTGAGGAAGGTGCCGTCCTTGAGGAAGAGCGTGAAGCGCGAACTATTGGGATCCTGCACGCCGAGGGTATCGCCACGAATTCCGAGGAATCCGACGTGGTATTCACCCGGACCGCCGCCCTCTTTTCCGAGATTCCCGAGATAGCTGCCATCGGGCCCGAACACTTTGATCACCGCGGGCTTGTTCTGCATTGCGTACACGGTGCCATCATCGCCGATCGCCAGCGTGGAGATATCCGACAACTCGCCCGGCGAACCATCTGGCGGGCTGATCGTCACGGTGGGGACCCAACGCCAGCCACTCGTGTCGGGCCACGCGGTGGGCCCGGTGTTGACCACATGGACGATTCCGCCGGGGAGGGTGTCGATGGTCGGGACGTTGAGGGCCACCTTCGCGTCGGCGGAGGTGCCGCAGGCGGCGAGTGACACCAGTATCGTCGTCCAGAGCAGTCTGCCGTGATCCTCGCGAAGAGAGGCGCCGAAGTCGCGAACGCCTTGAAGGAACTCTGGCCGGGTGTGATTGGTCATCGATGTCATCCTGAGTGGCCTGCCCTGAGCCTGTCGAAGGGAAGCACCGAAGGCGCGAAGTCCAGCGTCTCGGGCGGGAAGGGAAGCAGAAATAATACGTCGTTGTGATATCTTTTCACCCGACCCTCGACCCGGACCACCTCGTGCACCAGACCGCCCTCGATGCCCGCCATCGCGCCCTCGGCGCCCGGATGATCCCCTTCGCAGGGTGGGAGATGCCGGTGCAGTACGCCGGCCTGGTGGAGGAGCACCACGCGGTGCGGAACGCTGCTGGCCTCTTTGACCTCTCCCATATGGGCGAGCTCTACATCAAGGGGGCCGAGGCCGATCGCGCCCTCGATGCCGCGCTGGTGACCGCGCCAAGCAAGCTGGCGGTGGGTCGGGCGCACTACTCGATGATCTGCGCCGCCGATGGTTCGGTGATGGACGACCTGATCGTCTATCGGCTCGGCGATACCTCATACCTCGTGGTGGCCAACGCCTCCAACGTCGACACGGTGTCGGCGGCCCTGCGTGAGCGGATCACTGGCTTCGACGCCTCACTCGATGACGCCACGATGCGCACCTCGCTCGTGGCCATCCAGGGCCCCAAGGCCGCAGAGATCCTGCAGCCCTTCACCCCGTTCGATCTCAGCACCCTCAAGTACTACGCCTCCGTGCAGACCACCGCCTGTGGCGTGCCGGCCCTGCTGGCCCGCACCGGCTATACCGGCGAAGACGGCTTCGAACTCTTCCTCCTCTGGGACGATGGGGTGGCCATCTGGGATGCCCTCCTCGAGGCCGGCAAGGATCGCGGGCTGGTGCCGGTTGGGCTGGGCGCCCGTGACACCCTGCGGCTCGAGGCCGGGATGCCGCTCTATGGCCAGGAATTGACCCGCGAGACCACGCCCTTCGAGGCGGGCCTCGGCCGGGTGGTCAAGTTCGACAAGCCGGGTGACTTCGTGGGCCGCGCCGCACTGGAAGCCGCGAAGGAGCGCCCCGGGAAGCAGCTGGTCGGGCTCAAACTGACTGGCCGGGGCATCGCCCGAACCGGCTATCCGGTCTATCTTCCCGCCGCGCCGGAGGCCTGCGGAATCGTGACCAGCGGCACTACCTCGCCCACTGTGGGTGCCCCGATTGCGATGGCATTCCTGCCACCGGAACACGCCGCACTGGGCACGGCGGTCGAGGTGGGAGTCCGCACCCAGCGTGTGGCCGCCGAAGTGGTGGCCCTGCCGTTCTACAAGCGCGCGACCTGAGCGAGGAGATCGACGTGGACATCCCCGAGAAGCTGAAGTATTCCGTGGAGCACGAGTGGCTCGCCGAAGACGGCACCGTGGGCGTCACTGCGTTTGCAGTGGAGCAGATCGGTGACATCGTCTTCGTGGAGCTTCCTGCGGTCGGCTCGATGATCGAGGCGACCAAGCCCTTCGGCGTGATCGAGTCGGTCAAGGCCGTGAGTGAACTCTTCGCGCCGGCCAGCGGCAAGGTGGTCGCCGTGAACGACGCGCTGAACGATGCCCCGGAGACCGTGGCGGCCGATTGCTACGGTGCAGGCTGGCTGATCAAGGTGGAACTCACCAATCCCGCCGACCTGACGGCGCTGAGAGATGCCGCCGGATACCGGGACCTGATCGCGAATCAATGACCAAGTGTGACAACGCGACGGGGCCTGAAAGGGCCCCGTCGCCTTAGCCAGGGATAGATCTGCTGATGACGAAGGCCACTGCCGACCGCGCAACGGCGCCGAACAGCTTTGCTGCCCGGCACGTCGGACCGCGGGCCGATGATGTTCGCGCAATGCTCGCCACCTTGGGGTACGACTCGCTCGAGGCATTCACCAGCGCGGTCGTACCCGAGAGCATTCGGCTGCGTCGGCCGCTCGCCCTCGCGCCGGGACTGGATGAGCCAGGCGTGCTCGCGGTGATGCGCGACCTCGCCTCCCGCAACAAGGTGTTCCGCTCCTATCTCGGTCAGGGCTACAGCGGCACGGTGACGCCCACGGTGATCCAGCGGAACGTGCTGGAGAATCCAGGCTGGTACACGGCCTATACGCCCTACCAGGCCGAGATCGCACAAGGCCGCCTTGAAGCGCTGCTGAATTTCCAGACCGTGGTGAGTGACTTCACCGGACTCGAGATCGCCAACGCGTCGCTGCTCGACGAAGGGACCGCTGCGGCCGAGGCGATGGCGATGACCCTTGCCGTGGTGAAGCACGAAGGGACGCCGATCTTCCTGATGGATGCCGGTTGTCACGCGCAGACCATCGCGGTGGTGCAGACCCGCGCGGAGAGCCGTGGCGTCGAAGTGCGCGTCGCTGATCCAGATGCGTTTGAGTTTGGCGCGAATGTGATCGGGTGCCTGCTGCAATATCCCGCCAATGATGGTGGCGTGCGTGACTTTCGTGGTGTGGCAGAGAAGGCGCACGAGGCAGGTGCGCTGGTGACTGTCGCCACCGACCTGCTTGCGCTGGCCCTGCTCACGCCTCCCGGCGAGTGGGGGGCCGACATCGCGGTGGGGAATTCACAGCGGTTCGGGGTGCCGCTCGGATACGGCGGCCCGCACGCAGCGTTTTTCGCGACGCGCGATGCTTACAAGCGGCACATTCCCGGCCGGATCATCGGCGTCTCGCGCGACAGCAGCGGCAAGCCGGCGCTGCGGATGGCGCTGCAGACGCGTGAACAGCATATCCGCCGCGACAAGGCCACCAGCAACGTCTGCACGGCGCAGGTGCTGCTCGCCGTGATGGCGTCGATGTATGCCGTGTATCACGGACCCGAGGGGATCCGGGCCATCGCCACGCGCGTGCACGACCGCACCACCGCATTGGCCGCGGCACTCCGGGGCTGGGGCTTTGCCCTGACGCACGATGCCTTCTTCGACACCGTCAGCGTGGGCGTGACCGCCGAGCAGCAGCGGGGAATCCTCGCCGCTGGCGTGGCGCGACGAATCAACTTCCGCGCGATCGGCACCGACCGGATCGTGGTGGCGTTCGATGAGACCGTGACTGCCGCGGACCTGGCCGACGTCATCGCCTGTTTCCACGGCGGCGATGAAGTCACGCCGCCAGTGCCTGGTGTCAGCGCCATCCCGGCCGCGTTGCGCCGGACCAGCGGATACCTGACGCATCCGGTCTTCAATCGCTACCACTCCGAAACTGAAATGCTGCGCTACCTCCGCGGCCTGGAGTCGAAGGACCTTTCGCTGACTGCCGCGATGATTCCGCTGGGGTCGTGCACGATGAAGCTCAATGCGACCACCGAAATGATGCCGGTGAGCTGGCCGGAGTTTGGTGCCATCCATCCCTTCGCGCCGCTCGACCAGACGCAGGGATACGCCGAGATGTTCCGGCAGCTCGAGTCACAGCTCGCCGAGATCACCGGTTTCTCGGCCGTCTCGCTGCAACCGAATGCCGGATCCCAGGGTGAGTATGCCGGCTTGCTGGTGATCCGGGCCTGGCACCGTTCGCGCGGCGACGAGCATCGCACGGTCTGCCTCATTCCGGCGTCGGCGCACGGCACCAATCCGGCGAGCGCCGTGATGGCCGGGATGACCGTTGTGCCGGTGGCCTCTGATGCCAACGGCAACATCGATGTCGCCGATCTCAAGGCCAAGGCGGCGCTGCACGCACCGAACCTCGCGGCGCTGATGGTGACCTATCCCTCAACCCACGGCGTGTTCGAGGGTTCGATCTCGGAGATCTGTGCCGTGGTGCACGAGCACGGCGGCCAGGTCTATATGGACGGCGCGAATATGAATGCGCAGGTCGGGCTTTGTCGCCCGGGCGACATCGGCGCGGATGTCTGCCACCTCAACTTGCACAAGACCTTCTGCATTCCCCACGGCGGCGGTGGTCCGGGAATGGGACCGATTGGTGTCGCAGCGCACCTGGCGCCGTTCCTTCCGGGGCATCCCGTTGTCTCGCTCGGCCACGCGCACGCCGCCGGGACCGTTTCAGCCGGACCCTGGGGTTCGCCGTCGATCCTGCCGATCTCGTACATCTACATCCTGCTGATGGGTGCCGAGGGGCTCACGTGGGCCACCGAGATTGCGATCCTCGTGGCGAACTACGTAGCCAAGCGGCTCGAGGGGCATTACGACCTTCTCTACTCCGGTGAGAACGGACTCGTCGCGCACGAATGCATTCTCGACACCCGTCCGTTCAAGCAGAGCGCCGGAATCGAGGTCGAGGATATCGCCAAGCGGATCATCGATTTCGGTTTCCATCCGCCCACGGTGTCGTTCCCGGTGCCCGGCACCCTGATGGTCGAGCCGACGGAATCGGAATCGAAGGAGGAGCTGGATCGCTTCATCGACGCACTCGTGGCGATCCGCGAGGAGATTCGTGCGGTGGAAAGCGGCGCAGCGGACCGGTCCAACAACGTGCTCAAGCACTCGCCGCACACGTTGGAGCAGGTCATCTCCGACAGCTGGGATCGTCCCTATTCGCGCGAGCAGGCGGCCTTCCCGACCCCGGGGCTGCGTGAGCGGAAAAGCTGGCCCACAGTGGGGCGAATCGACAGCGCGTTCGGCGACCGGAACCTGGTCTGCACCTGCCCCCCGATGGAGGCCTACAGCTGAGGATTTTGCAGTATGTTTTCTCTGCACCGCCGTCCGGGCACTTGCTGGCAACATTCCTATGGGAGGGAGGGTTTCTATGCTGGACGAGTTCACTGTCCCAACGCCGCGACGCGGATTCTTTGGCCGGTTGACTGCCGCCGCCCTAGGCCTTGGGGCCACCGGCCTGCTGCCGACGGTCGCGCGCGCCGAGTCCCGGGGCTCGGCCGCCGATCCCAAGCTGGAAGCGTGGTTCGGGAAGCTTGAGGGTGGGAAGCATCGGGCGATTTT
>JAZJZU010000039.1:56227-58965 GCA_040389605.1 Gemmatimonadota bacterium | reverse complement strand
CGCATGCAGGTGAACGATTCGCGACGATGCTTGCCGACCTTTCCGACCATGGCGAACGGTACCGCCGCTACTACACCGTGAACGAGACCAAGTTTGGGGCGCGCGGAGCGAAAGAGCATCGGGCGATTTTTGATGCTCCCGAGCCCAACAGCGGGATGCCGGCCATCTGGCCACGCGTCTACCTCAACACTACCGACGCCACGTACCCGGGTGAGGGCACGCGCGCGATGGTGATCCTGCGCCACGGCGCGCTCGCGCTCGCGCTTCAGGACAGCATCTGGGCCAAGTACCATCTGGGTGAGACGTTCAATATCAAGGATGGAACGGCTCCGGCCACCCGTAATCCGTATGGCACCATCACCAACCTGCCACTGCCAGGCCTCGGCGTCGCCGAACTGCTCAAGAGTGGCGTGCTGATCGGTGCGTGCGATGTCGCGCTCACGATTTACAGCGCCGGGGCCGCGACCAAGATGGGAATGGCGCCGGAGGCCGTGAAGCAGGAGTGGATCGCCGGCCTCTATCCCGGCATTCAGGTCGTGCCGTCCGGCGTGTTCGCCGCGGCGCGTGCCCAGGAGTTCGGAGCGCGATACATCTTCGCCGGCTGATTCACGGCCTCACTCGTCTTCGTCCAAGGGGGGCCGGCGTCGTCCGGCCCCCGTCGAGTTTCCTGCCAATGCGACTTCCATTTCTCTGGGTCCTCCTCGTCCTGCCGTCCGTGGCCCTGGCTCAGGTGCCGACGGTGCCATTCCGCGCCGGAATGGTGATCACCCAGTCCGCCCGCATCCGCCCGGGCCGATATCTCGCCCCTGTGTCGGACAGCAACAGTGCGATCACGATCCGGGGCAGCAACATCACCGTCGATCTTCGCGGCGTCGAGCTGGTGGGCGCCACCGAGCGGCACAACCCCGAGGGTTTCCGCGGCACCGCCATCCGTATTGATGGTGGCAGCCGGGTCACCGTGCAGGGTGCTCGCATCCGCGGCTACAAGGTCGGGATCATCGCCCGGGGCGTGGCGCAACTGCGCCTGCTCGACAACGACCTCTCCGACAACTGGCGGCCGCGGCTCTACTCCGGCATCGAGAAGGAGTCACTGGTTGACTGGCTCTCGTACCACCACAACGAGAAGGATGAATGGCTGCGCTACGGCGCCGCGTTCTACCTGGCGGACGTGACGGGAGGCGAGGTCAAGGGCAACACGGTGCGGCGCGGCATGAATGGACTGATGCTGGTGCGGAGCACCGGCATCAGGGTCTGGAACAACGATTTGTCCTACAATTCCGGCCTCGGTGTCGGGATGTACCGGGCGAGCTACGACACGCTGATGCACAACCGGATTGACTATGACGTGCGGGGGTATTCCGACGGCTTCTTCAACCGCGGGCAGGACTCGGCCGGCCTGCTGATGTTCGAGCAGTCGTCCCACAACACCGTGGCCTACAATTCGGTCACCCACGGCGGTGACGGCCTGTTCCTCTGGGCGGGCCAGAGCACGATGGATACCGGAGAGGGCGGCGCCAACGACAATCTTTTTTACCGCAATGATTTCTCGCACGCCCCCACCAACGGGATGGAAGCGACTTTCTCGCGCAACACCTTCATTGAAAACCGGGTCGAGGAAAACTGGCACGGACTCTGGGGCGGCTATTCCTGGGGCTCGTACATCCAGGGCAATCACTTCAGTCGCAATGTGGAAGCGATCGCCATCGAGCACGGGCAGGACAACCGGATCCTCGGCAACACGTTCACGCAGGACACGACTGCCATCCACCTCTGGTGGAACAAGCTCGAGCCGTCGGACTGGGGCTATCCGAAGAGCCGCGACACGCGCTCGCGCGACTACACCATTCGCGGCAACACCTTCGATGACACCCGCGTGGCGTTCCGGATCGACAACTCGCAGAACGTGAAGATCGATTCCAGCGTTATGCGCGGGGTGGACTCACTCTTCCGCGTCAGCGGCGATACGACCGGCTGGTTCCTTTCCCCGGGGTCCGCCTCCCCGTCGTTCGTGCCTCGGGACCAGATCTGGCTGGACCGCCTGAAAGGAGGAATCGATGCGATGATTCCCGAGGGCGGGCGCCGCGGGCGCAAGACCATCATTGTCGACGAGTGGGGTCCTTACGAGTGGAAGAGCCCCAAGCTCTGGCCGGTGGGTCGTTCGGATGCCGTGCCCCAGCGCCTGCGAACCCTCGGCCCGGCTGGCCGCTGGAGAGTGGTGACCCAGAATGGCGTGGCATCGCTCTCGGCGACATCGGGCCGGGTGGGCGATACGCTCGTGGTCACCCCGACGGCAGGTCACGAGCGCGATTACCGCGTGGAACTGGAATACCACGGCGTCGCCACGACGTCGGCGTTTGGCGAGTCGGCGAAGGCCGGGGCACCGGTGCGCTTCGGCTGGACGCATTACCTGCCGGCGGCATCGTGGCACCTGCGCTTCGTGTCCTGGGATTCGCTGACCGCACCGTTGAACGACTCGACCGCCATCGCGCACGCACTTGCAGCGCCCGAGGCCGCAGTGCTCGATACCGCGCGACTCGATCTCACCTGGTACACGCCGCCGCGGAAACAGATTCCGCAAGCCAACCTGCTCACCGAAGGGACCGCCGAGGTGACGCTCGAGCCCGGTGCCTACGTGATGCGAAGCATCTCCGACGACGCCGTGCGCGTCTATCTTGACGGTCGGCTGCTCATTGATGACTGGATTCCAGGCGAGTCGCACGCGAAGGAAGCCCGTTTTG